>NZ_JAAGPQ010000023.1:0-97533 GCF_017104985.1 Paraburkholderia sp. Ac-20342
GTACTTCGGGTACTTCGGGTACTTCGGGTACTTCGGGTACTTCGGGTACTTCGGGTACTTCGGGTACTTCGGGTACTTCGGGTACTTCGGGTACTTCGGGTACTTCGGGTACTTCGGGTACTTCGGGCACCTCCTCCACCCCGATCGGCAACGTCGTCACCCAGGCCAGCAACCTCATCACCGCCGTCGGCACCACGGTTGCCGATACCGGCGGCAAGGTGTCCGGCACGTCGATCCCCGGCGTCAACAGCGCGACGACCACCAACCTCGGCGCGGCGCTCACCGATCTCGGCGACGGCGTGAAGACGCTCGGCAACGGCGCCGCAGCCGGCCTCGGCTCGCTCGGCAGCTCGGCCAATCCGCTCGGCCCGACGCTGACTTCCACCTCGGGCGTCGTCTCCGATGCAGGCGCCGCGGTCAAGTCGGTCGGCGGCGTCGTGGCAAGCCTCGGCAGCGGGCCGCTCAAGCCGCTGGCGCCGGTGACCTCGACGCTCGGCGGCGTCGTCGATGGCGTGGGCGGCGGCGTCATCGCCGTCGGCTCGGGACTGAACAAGGTACTGACGAGCACGCCGGTGCAGCAGGTCGAAACGCAGCTCAGCTCGGTGATCAATCCGATCACGCTCACCGTCTCCAATACGACGCAAACGCTCGGCAACGCGACCGGCCTCGGCACGCCGCTCGACAAACTGCTCAGCACGCTCGGCAACGGCATCGACTCGGCAGGTCTGAAATTGTCGAACTCCACCAACGATCAGGTCGGCAAGGACGTCGGCGGCATCGTGAGCCAATTGGGCAAGACCGTCACCAGCACGGGCGGCCTGCTCACCGGAGCGACCACCAATCCGCTCGCACCGCTCACCGGACTGCTGGGCGGACTCGGCGGCGCAGGCGGCAGCGGCGGTTCGGGCGGCATCGCAATCCCGCCGCTCACCGGACTGCTCGGAAATCTCGGCCTTGGCCTCGGCGGTACTGGTGGCACGGGCGGCACGGGTGGCACCGGCGGTTCGGCCGGCCTCGGCGGCCTGCTGAGCCCGGTCACCGGCCTGCTCGGCAAGGTCGGTTCGCTCGGCGGCACCTCGGGCAGCGGCGGCCTGCTCGCGCCGGTGACGAGCCTCGTCGGCTCGCTGACCGTCTCGGTGAGCGGAACCGTCAGCGCGGGCGCAAGCGCGGGAACCAGCGGCTCGGGCGGCGGCGGTGCCACGCCCAACCCGGTGACCGGCCTGCTCGCCGGCCTCACCGGCGGTTCGTCGAGCGGCACGAGCAGCGGCGGCTCGGGCAACAAGGGCCTGCTCGCGCCGGTGACGAACCTCGTCGGCGGCTTGCTCGGCGGCGTCGCCACGACCGGCAAGTAAGCGTTCTTCGATACGGCGGCCGGGCCTTAAAAAATCAACAGCCCGGCCGCTAACAATGTCATGACTACGAGGATGGCATGAACTCCACTATCGATACCGTCGCGCAAGCGCCGGACGCTCGCCCGCGTTCGGCGGCTCCGTTTTCGGTCGGCCTCGTCGGCATCGCCGCGGGCCTGCTGACGCTCTGGCTGCTGCGCAACAGCACGACACTCGACGGCGCGACGCGCGGCGTACTCGCGTCTCTCGCGATCATCGCGACGATCGCGCTTCACGATCTGTTCGTCGCGCGCGTCTATTTGCGCCCGAGCGCCGGACTGGCGGGCCACGCGGTGCGGCCGCTCAGTGTCGCGCGCGTCGCGGTGCGGCTCGCCGCGCTTGCGTCGATCTATGCCGGCATCGGCCTGCTCTATTTCCTGCTGCCCGAATACCAGGGCGCGTTCTACGAACCGTACTGGACGCTGCTGCGCACGCTCGCGCCGTACGTGATCGTCGCGGCACCGTTTTATTTCGCGTGGATGGACCGCCGCCAGCGCGACACCGACGACGCGTACCTCGTATGGGGACGCCTGCTGCTGCGCGGCGAGCGCCCCGCCAACTGGCGTCCGCTGCGGGAGATGCTGGCGGGTTGGATGGTGAAGGCGTTTTTCCTGCCGCTGATGACCGTCTATCTGTCGACCAACGCGGATCATCTGAACGGTTCGCTGAACGCCGCGCTGAACGCACCCTTCACGCTCGACTCGTTCCGCTTCATGTACGACCTGTCGTACTCGATGGACCTGATGTTCGGCACGGTGGGCTATCTGTGCACGTTCCGCATTCTCGACAGCCACGTGCGCAGCGCCGAGCCGACGACGCTCGGCTGGCTCGTCGCGCTCATCTGCTATCAACCGTTCTGGTCGGTAATGGCGAACCAGTACCTGCGCTATGAAGGTTCGGTGTTCTGGGACAACTGGCTTATTTCGGTGCCGACGCTGCGCATCGTCTGGGGCGTCGTGATCGTCGCGCTGCTGCTGTGCTATGCGTCGTCGACGATCTCGTTCGGCTTGCGCTTTTCCAATCTGACCAATCGCGGGATCATTACTTCAGGGCCTTATCGTTTCACCAAGCATCCGGCTTATATCTCGAAGAATCTGTCGTACTGGATGATCTCGGTGCCCTTCATCGAGCCGCTCGGCTGGCGCGTCGCGCTCATGCATTGCACGGGGTTGATCGGTATCAACCTGCTTTATTTTTTGCGAGCAAAAACCGAGGAACGGCATTTGATGAATGATCCGGAGTATCGGGCTTACGCGGAGTGGATTGGGAGGAATGGGGTGGTGGCGAGGGTTTTGAGGGTGTTTGGGTAAAAGTACTTGAAATCACGCAGGCGGTAGTTGAGTTGTTTTATTGGTGCACTCTGTCTATTACTCCATTTATTACGATATATCTCGCGCCGCCAATTCTGGCTGACGCACTTCGAAGGCGGACGAGAACTCGTCCGCCTTCTCCTTTCTCTCCACACAAGTTAGCGGCAACTCCCTCAAACGTTCGATTCAAACAGACCCTGCCAGCACCCTCCGATATAACCTAGAAATGGCGCAGCGAAACGCGTCTACTCCGTTCCTTCCTGTACGGTCCGTTACGGGAGACGTAACGTAACGGGCCAGCTCCTTCATACACGCCAGAACGCTGCCCGCCACATCACCCATGCTCTGCGGATACCCGTAAAGCATTGTCAGAAAAGGTTTTATCCCGTTCGCTTCGCCACCGAGCAACGGGAACATGTCTATTGGCATGCTTTCTGCTTTTTATGAACCGCGGTACAGAACGTGGCTTAGAAAGCAGTGGGCAATATTGCGTTCGCGTCAACGCCTGATCTGATCGGGGGTTATCAGGTCAGGCTCCTCAACGCGTAGCGTCAGTGCGTTTCGCAGTACGGCGCTGCAGATGCAATGTGAAGCGCCGCATGCGTCTAACTGGCGCCGTCGGTTTCACAGGACGTTCCCCATCGTTGTTCAGGCTCGTTCAGCCATGTAACTGCGGCTGGTCGGGTGCAATCCGGTTTGTGTCTTGAATTGCGCGCTTATCGCGTGGCGAGGCAATGTCGTCTTTTACGACGATAGAGCAGTAGTAAAGAGCAAACAAAAAGAGAGACCTGATCTGTGCGAGCGAAATACGCATTGCACAGATCGACAAAAAACATTTGGCGCCAAAGATGCGCGCGGGGAAAGAAGAAATGGAAACGACAGATTTTTCACACCACAGAAGAGCGATGCCAGGCTTGCACAGCCTGATTGCGCGTCTTCTCGATGTGACGCTTGTCGTTCTAGGATCGCTGGTTGCATCGCATGTGAGATTCGAAGACCTAGCGCAGAGCCGTCTCGATACGGCTTTCGTCGCGTTTGCCGCCGCTTTTACGCTGGTGCTGTTTCCGATGTTCGGCGTGTACGGTTCATGGCGCGGCAGAGCCATGCTGCGCATGATCGGGCAAGTATCGCTCGCGTGGCTGGTCGTGCAAGGCTGCGGACTCGTATTGATGTTCTCCTTGCATCGGTCCGATTTCATCTCGCGGCTGTGGTTCGCCTATTGGACCGGAATGACCGGTGGCGCGCTGGTCACCTCTCGCGTCGCAGTGCACATGGTGCTCGCGCGTCTTCGCTATGCCGGCATGAACCTGAGGCACGTCGCCGTCGTCGGTTGCGGAGCACATTGCCAGCAGGTCGTGCGCACGATCGAAGGAGCCGCCGGTAGCGGCTTTCGAGCAGTGGCGGCTTTCGACGCACGACCGGTCATCAGCACCGCCGGCTCAGGCGTGCCGGTATACGACGACGTCGGGAAATTCGCCGCCTATGTCCGCACTCACGACGTGCAGGAAGTATGGCTCGCGTTGCCGCTTTCCGAAGAGCGCACCATCTCGCGATTCGTCGCGGAATTCCGCGACGATCTCGTCAACGTGCGTTTCGTACCCGACATGCGCAGTGTTGCGCTGTTCGATAGCGGCATGATCGATCTGATCGGTATGCCCGCGATCAACCTCGTCGCATCGCCGGTACCTGCGCGCGCGCTTGTGAAGAAAGAGATTTTCGATCGCATATTCGCCGCCTGTGCGCTATTGGCACTCGCACCGCTGCTCCTCGCAATCGCCATTGCCGTGAAGTGCTCTTCGCGTGGACCGGTGTTCTTCACGCAGAAGCGCAAGGGCGCGGACGGACAAATCTTCAAGATCTACAAGTTTCGCTCGATGCGTCCGCATGTGGTCGAGAGCGGCGTAGTAAAGCAGGCAACCAAAGACGATCCGCGCATTACGCGCGTGGGCGCGTTTCTCCGCCGCACCAGTCTCGACGAATTACCGCAGTTCTTCAACGTACTGCGCGGCGATATGTCGGTGGTCGGTCCGCGTCCGCATGCGATCGAACACGACGAGCTCTATCAGAAAGTGGTGAACGGCTATATCCATCGCTACCGGATCAAACCCGGCATTACAGGATGGGCACAGATCAACGGTTTCAGAGGCGAAACCGATCGCATCGAAAAGATGCAGGAGCGCGTCGAACACGATCTCTATTACCTGAGGAACTGGTCATTCGGATTGGACATGCGAATCGTCGCGGCGACTATCGCCAAAGGATTCGTTCACAGCAACGCGTATTGATATCCGTACCCACGACAACAACGCATGGCCACGAAACTACGCGGACTGACGTCTCATCCGACACCCACGGCTCTGGCGCTCGCGGCGACGCTTGCATTCCCGGCGTTGGCCCATGCGACCGATCCCGCCCTGGGCGCACTCGGCCAGGCCGGCGGCCTGGTGATTCCTTACGCGTTTGCGCTGCCCGAAGGAATGGTGGAAACGCAGTACAACAACTACATCGATCCGCGCTATGGGACGCAGGCGACCGGTTCCCAGATCTACTGGGGCGCGGTGGGATTGCTGCCATACGTCGAACTGTCGGCCGGCCTCGCGAACTATCCGGCCAACGTGCACGTACCGTATTCGAATGAGGAACGCTTTCTTTTCCGTCACCTGATGGGAAACCTGAAAGTCGAAGTACCGAAGTTCTTCAAATACCAGCCAACGATTGCGTTCGGCCTCAGCGACATCGGCGGACAAACACATTTCTTCCGGTCGAAATACGGTGTCGTTTCACAGGCATTCGGACCATTGACGTTGACTGCTGGTTACGGTCAGGGCGATCGCCTCGACGGGCTATTCGGCGGTGCGCAGCTCTCGCTGTGGCATACCGGTCTGTCCCTGCTCGCGGAAGACGATTCGAAAACACCTTACGCGGGCGTACGTTATCAATCGCCGCGAATCAGCTGGCTCGCCGACGCGAATGTAATCGGCACCTTCGCGCGATCGCTGCGCTCGACGAATGGCGTATCGCCGCGCACGTCGTTTTCGGTCGGCATTCAGATTCCGCTCGGCAAGCGCTTTAGCGGCGCGCGCTGCGAAAACGGCCTGTGCGAAGGCCCGCAAACCGGCGCCACGCAAACCACCGCGGCGAAAGACGACGAACCGCTACGGTTCGCAAGCCTGCCCCCCGTCAACGTACGTGCGGCAACGGCAAGCACCAACGCACTAGCCAGCGCGCCGATCAGCTACGTGCCACCGCTGCAATCGTACGCGTCGGTCATGCTGAGCGACGCGACGCCAGCGAAATCCGCGGACACGCCCGCACTGGCGGAAGCGCTCGATACGTCCTCGCTCGACGAAATCGCCGCACATCTGTTCGCCGCAGGGCTCGAGCGCGTGCGCGTCGGTATCAGCGGTCACGATCTGATCGTCGAGTATGAGAACCATCGCTACAACCAGAATGAAACCGACGCACTCGGCATCGTGCTCGGTGTGGCGAGCGTCAACGCACCGCACGGTACCAGCAAGATTCACGTCGTGATCAAGAAGGCCAATGAGCCGCTCGGCGAAGTGACCGTCGATCGCGACGCATTTGCGCAATTTATGGCCGGTGGCGACCCAATGGCCGCTAGCGCGTCGCTGACGATGCGCACGCGTCCGACCTATGACCCCGACTCGATTTCCTGGCATGGCGACGAGCGCAAGCACGGGCTTACGCGCATCCAGATCGAGCCGGTCGTCAGCTACCTGTACGGCACCGAATACGGCGTATTTGATATTTCGCTCGGCGCCAACATTCAGGGCTTCGTGCCGCTATGGCGCGGCGCGGAGCTGTACGCGAGCTATATCGCACCGCTTTACAACACGAAGAACATGGACGACGGCCGCGTGTTCAGCGACTACCGCCTGCGTGGCGGTCTGAACGCCGTGGCTCTCGCGCAGAGCTTCTGGATCGCGCCGCGGGTTTTCAACGTGCTGTCGGTCGGCAAGTTCGATTACTCGTATGTCGGCGCACAAAACGAAACGACCGTCTTCGTACCGGGCCGTCCCGATCTGATTCGTCTGCGGCTCGCGTATCTGCACCACGAACCGGGCCACGACGACCTGCCGAGCGAAAAGAACGCGGAGTTGACTTACCGCTGGGTACAGCCCGCGTGGAAGCTATGGATCGAAGCCGGCGTCGCGCGTTTCGTCGGCGGAGATAAAGGCCCTGTCGCCACGCTCACGCGCTGGTTCGACGACGTATCCGTCAGCGTGCATGGGGAACACAGCGGCCAAGGCACGTTCGTCGGCGCGGCGGTCAGCTTCCCGCTCACACCGCGTCAAGGCATGCAGCCCGGCATTACGCAGGTGTATGGCTCGGAAGACTTCGGCCTCGATTTCCGCACGCGCGTCGGTTCGACGAATTACCTGTCGGCCAATGCCGCTGAAAACATGAGCTTTCCGTATAGCACGCAGCAATACCTGCTGAATCAGGGTCGCTTTAGTGGCGAGTACTTCTCCACGCAGCTTTACCGGATGCGCGACGCCTATTTGCGTTACGGCCATCCCGATCGCAATGAAAAGAAAACCGCGCCGCAAACGGGTGCGCAAGAGTCGCCGATGGGAATCGCACTTTTGCGTCGCGACTGCGGAAAACAGGTTCTGTCAGGTGTAAGCGATGGACTGGCGTTAATGCCCGTCAAGTGTGAATAACCTTCTTTGGAGATACACGATGAAACTTCTTAACGGTGCTACGCTGCGCACCCTCCAGTACGGATCGATGATGCTCGCTGCCAGCGCGCTGGTTGCATGCGGTGGCAACGACGTCGGCTCCGCCCCTACCGCGACGATCAGCGGCACGACCGCGGTCGGTGCCGCCCTTGCCAGCGCGAACGTCACGCTGACCTGCAAGAACGGATCGGGAAGCACCACATCCGATTCGAATGGCGCCTATAAAGCCACCTTCAGTTTCGATGGACCTTGCGTGATCACCGCAAGCGGCGGTTCGGTGACGATCCATTCGTTCGCGGCCGGTTCCGGCACCTACAACGTGACGCCACTCACCGAACTGCTGCTGAGCTACCTGGCCGGCCAACTCGGCACGACGGAAAGCGCGCTACTTGCGGGCATTTCGTCGAATGCGTCTTACCAGAGCGCGCTTTCGAATAGCACGGTCATCGCAAATGCGGAAGCTGCGGTCGCGAAGCTCATCAAGGACAAGTACGGCATCACGCTGTCTTCCTCGTCGTTCCTGACGGTGGCGTTTACGCCGGGCTCCGCCGGCGCCGACTCGGATCTCGACACGCTGCAGACCGCGGGAGCGATCACGAGCAACGGCCAGCCGGCGGCGGCGCTGGCGGCGGCGGCATTGGCGGCAGGTCAGGCCGCGCCGATTTCGGGCGGTGGGACGGGGGGGAATCCGACGGGTGGGACGGGTGGGACGGGTGGTTCGGGCGGAACCGGAACGTCGACGAAGTAGGCGGCATCACATGATCGCGCGGGAACGCTCACGCTCCCGCCGATCCATCTCAACAAAAAGATCAATGCAAGCGAGTTCCGCAGGCAAGCAAGCATCGGTCATCTGCAGTTACAGCATCGACCAACACTAAATGTGTGACGGCCGCCGCGGTGATCCGCAAACGGCATCGAGCACGCTAATGGCCAACGGCTTTACGGAGCAGTGAAATGAGAGTGGATGTAAATGCAATCGGCAGAAGCCTGAGGATTGTGCGCGGCGTGTCCGCAATCGCCGCGTGTGCAAGTATGGTGGCGTGTGCCGCCGCGCCGGGCATGAAGATGAGTACACCAACAGCGCTCCCGGTGACGACCGGCGACGCACAAACGCCGGCCACGAATCTGCCAGTATCGATCGAGGACATCAACGTTACTCTGATCGCGCAGATGCAAAACCAGCTCGCGCAGACACGCTCCGATCAGCTTCGCGATCTCATGTCGGCTCCCGCTGCTTATACGCTCGGCAAGGGCGACGTACTGCAGATCACGGTGTGGGATCACCCGGAACTCGTTGCCGCTCAGGCACCGAGCGGACAGACGACGACGCGCGCGTTCGATCCGGCACCTGGCTTTGTGATCGACGAAGACGGCAATCTGCAATTCCCCTATGTTGGAAACCTGCACGTCGAAGGGCTCAAACCCGCCGAAGTTCAACGCGAATTGACTACACGTCTCGCCAACGTCTTTATCAAGCCGCAGGTGACGGTGCGTATCGCGTCGTTCCGCGCGAAACAGGTGTTCGTGGACGGCCAGGTGCATACACCGGGTGCCCTGCCGCTCAACGATATTCCAATGACGTTGTACGACGCGATCAATCGCGCAGGCGGCTTCAGCGATACCGCCGACCAAAGCCATCTTGTGCTCGTGCGCAACGGCCGTTCGTATCCGATCAGCCTTACCGACATGCTGGACACGGGTATCAATCCGGCGAAGATCGTACTGCATGACGGTGATCTGCTGCGCGTGCTCGCGCGCGACGAAAACGGCGTGTATGTGATGGGTGAAGTCAACAAGCCGTTGACCGCGCTACCCATGCGCAACGGCCGCCTCTCGCTAAGCGACGCCATCTCGCAAGCAGGTAGCCTGAATAGCAGTACCGCCGACGCGTCCGAAGTCTACGTGATACGGGATTCGCTGAGCCCGCACCCACAGGTCTATCACCTCGCTGCACGCTCGCCGGTGGCGATGCTGCTCGCAAATCAGTTCGAATTGAATCCGCACGACATCGTCTATGTCGACGGCAATGGCCTGGTGCGCTTCTCGCGCGTGCTGAGCCTGTTGCTGCCGGCCATCAATGCCGGACTCACCGCGGCGATAGTGACCAAATGATCAACACCATATTGGTCGTCTGCGTCGGCAACATCTGCCGCAGCCCGATGGCTCAGTACCTGCTCGCGCGCGAGCTGAACGGCGTCACCGTCATATCTGCCGGGCTCGACGCAGTCGTCGGCTGCGGGCCCGACCCGCTCGCGGTGCGTGTAAGCGCCGAGTCAGGACTCGACATCACCTCCCATCGCGCACAGCAATTGAACGTCGGCCTGGTTGGCGGCGCCGATCTGATTCTCGCGATGGAAGCCTCGCACAAGCACGAAATCATGCGACGCCATCCGGGCGCGTCGGGAAAGGTGTTCCGGCTCGGAGAGATCGGACGCTTCGACGTGCCCGACCCCTACACGAAACCGATTGCACAGTTCTACGACGCATTCGATCTGATCCGGCAAGGCGTGGATACATGGACGCCTCGCATAAAAGCCATGGCCTAACGAGGAAACAACAACATGAACAACCGATTGGATATACCGGTCGAGGACCACATCGACGAGGACGGCGACCTGATTCGCTACCTCGACATCGTGATCTCGAACCGCTGGCTCATCATCAGCATATTCGTCGCGGTCACGCTGCTCGGAACCGCTTACGCGTTCCTCGCGCGACCGACGTACGAGGCGGACATGATGATCCAGGTCGAGGAAGACAATCCGACCAGTGCAAGCACTCTACTCGGCGACGTGTCGTCACTGTTCGACGTCAAGACGCAAGCCGAAGGTGAACTGGAAATTTTGCAGTCGCAGTTCGTGGTGGATCAGGCCGTGCAAAACCTGCGCCTCTATATCGACGCGCAGCCCCGCTATTTCCCGCTGGTCGGCTGGCTGATCGCGGCCAATGCGAAAACCCTGTCTAATCCTGGCCTGCTCGGCTGGGGGGGCTTTGCATGGGGCACGGAATCAATCGACGTGCGTGAGTTCGACGTACCGAAAGAACTGTACGACGAACGCTTCAAGCTGACGCTGCTCGACAACCATCGCTTCATCCTGAAGCAATCGGACCTCGACTCGCCGATCGAAGGCGTAATCGGCCAGGCGGTCGACGTCGAACAGAGTGTCGGCCATATCCACCTGCTCGTGCGCGACGTGCATGCAAAACCAGGCGCCACGTTCGTTCTCAAGCGGCAATCGAAGCTCAAGACGCTGACCGATCTGCAAGACAAGCTGAACATGCAGCAGAAAGGCAAGCAGAGCGACATCATTACCGGCTCGCTGCGCGGCACCGATCCGCAACTGATTTCGTCGATCATGAATCAGATCGGCCAGGCCTATGTCGAGCAGAACGTGAAGCGCAAGGCGGCCGAAGCGGACCAGTCTTCACACTATCTCGAGACGCTGTTGCCGGGCCTCAAGCACGATCTCGAAGTTGCCGAGAAGCGCTACACCACAATGCGCAATCAGCGCGGCTCGTTCGATGTAAACCTCGAAGCGCAAACCTTTCTGCAGCAAAGCGTCGCGACGCAAAGCGGCCTGCTCGATCTGGAACAGAAGCGCGCTGATCTCGCCTCGCGCTATGCACCTGGCCACCCGGCAATCGCCGCTCTCGATCAACAGATCGACGAGATGAAATCCAAGCTCGGTGACGTCAACGGCCACCTCAAACGCCTGCCGAACGTCGATCAGGACGCGGTGTCGCTGATGCGCGACGTGCAGGTCGCACAGGATATCTATGTCGGCACACTAAACGAGATCCAGCAACTGAAGCTCGTTTCGGCTGGCAAGGTCGGCAACGTGCGTCTGGTCGACCCTGCGCGCTTGCCCGACGAACCGGTATGGCCAAAGAAGCCACTCGTAATCGGTCTCGCCGCGATCGCCGGTTTGATCTTCGGCATCGGCGCGGCATTCGCGCGGGAAATGCTGTATGGCGGAGTCACTGATGCGCAGGATATCGAGCGCTACGCGGGTCTCAACGTGTACGGCACGATCCCTCTTTCGCAGGCACAGAAGCCTCTGAATGCATCGATGCAGGCGGGTAAGCAGGGCAAATACCTGCTCGCAGAAACCAATTCGACGGACCCTTCGATTGAAAGTCTGCGCAGCCTGCGCACGGCTCTCAGCTTCGCGATGCTCGAAGCACCGAATAATCGGCTGCTGTTGACGGGCCCCGCACCAGGCGTCGGCAAGTCGTTCATCTCCGCGAACCTGGCGGCCGTCCTGTGCGGCGGCGGCAAGCGCGTTCTGCTGGTTGACGCGGACATGCGGCGCGGCCATCTGCACCAGTACTTCGGCCGCAAGCGCGGCACGGGTCTGTCTAATGTTCTCGCCGGCCAGGCGACGGCTGAAGCCGCGATCCAGTACGACGTATCGCAGGGACTCGATCTGATGACGACTGGTAGCATTCCTCCCAATGCGTCGGAGCTGCTGCTCAGCGAAAGCATGAGCCGCCTGATGGAATCGCTGAGCGAGCGTTACGACATGGTCGTCATCGACACGCCGCCGGTACTGGCTGTTTCTGACGCACCGGTGATGGCGACAATCGCGGGTACCGTGTTCCTGGTCTCACGCTTCCAGAAGACCACGATCGGCGAACTCACAGAGAGCGCACGACAACTGCAACGCTCGAACGCCCCGCTCAGGGGCGTGATCTTCAACGGCGTCGATGCGCGCGCGTTCGGCTATCGCTCGAAATATGGCTCGTACCGCTACGTGGCCTATCAGTATCAGAACCAGAAGCCGGCGAAATGAGCACGCTGCGAGCTACCTGGCGGCGCCCGCCGCGCAAAAGCGACAAGCTGCCGTTTCTCTGGCTGCTGGCCGGCGGTGGCGCGATCGCCGGGCTTTTCACCGCGCTCTATCTGGGCGCCACGAATGCGCTGACAGCCTGCCTGCTCCTGCTCAGCGCGGCAAGCATCTGCTGCCTCAAAGCCGATAACGAATTGCTGCGCCTATGGCGGCTCTTCGCGCTCGCGTACTTTTGCGTGCTGCCGGCCGGTCAGCTGATTGCGCGCGACGAAATCTATTTGACGCTGCTACCCGAGCAAAACCCGGCGACGATCTCATGGTTCGTGCTGAACATCATCGGCATCTGGGCGATGAACTTCACATTCATCGTTTTGCGCAATCGTCGCACGGGCGCGAGAGCGTCGACGCCTGTCGGAACGCCGGATATACGTCGCGCAGTTCTCGCAAGCCGCTGGGTCTATATGTTCGCGTTGCTTTCGCTCGCGGCACTCGCGTTCATCTACGTAAAGCTCGGCGGTTATCGGGCGATCGTACAGTTGTATGCGGATCGTCTCGAAACCTCGGTCACGCAGAACGATCCGCTCGAAGGACTCGGCGTTGTGCAAGCGCTGGCCAATACCGCACCACTATGGGTGTTCGCATGCGTGATGCTGCGACCCTGGCGTAGCCGGCTGATGAAATTCGCAGCATTCTCTCAACTGGTGGTGCTTGGCTGGCTGTCGTCGGGCGTGTTCGGCAACCGGCAGGGCATCGTGTTCGTCGTGCTGTTCGCCTGCTTTATCTATCACTCGTTCTCGGCTCAAATCAGCAAGCGTGCGGCGAAGATCGTCGGCGTGTGCGTCGCGATCGGCGGCCTTGCGATGATTCCGCTGAAGTTTGGTATCGACTATTCCGAACTCGGCAATCTGTCCAAGAACTTTGCTGACCAGCGGATGCTGCAACTGTCGATGGGACCGCTTAGCTTCTTCCTGTTTCGCGACCTGTCGCGTTTCGACGTGCAAGTGTTGGCGCTTCAGTCGGTATCGAAACCTGGCTACACGCTCGGCATGGGGCGCAGCTTCGTCGGCGCCGCCGCAGCAATCGTGCCCAAAGCGATCTGGAAAAACAAACCTGACACCTTCGCACGCGAGAAGAGCGATATTGTGCGCGAAACCGAAACCAACGATTCCGACGAAACAACACTGCTATTCGGAATGCCTGGAGAATTTCTCGTCAATTTCGGCGTGTTTGGCTATTTACTGTCGTTCATCGTCGTAGCATGGCTAATCGCACGCATCAATCGGATCGGTCTTGGCTCGCATTGGCGATGGCTGCCTATCAAGATCGTGTCGTACCCGCTGCCCTTCCTCTTTTTCCTGTTCGATTCGAACGTCCTTGCTTACTACGGGATGCGCTGGATCGTGCTGTTCGCTTTGCCACTGGCGCTGTTGCTGAAACAGAAAAAACATAGCTCGCGTCTTTACTATCGAAACGCCGGAGTGCGTGATGAGAATAGTCCACGTAGTTGAAACATGGATCGGAGGTGTTGCCAATTACGTGACAACGCTGATGATCGAGCAGCGCGATCGCGGACACGACGTCGTACTTGTCTGCGACCCGCGCAATATGGATGTCGCGAAACTCGACATCGACGGCATTCATGTCGTGTCATACCGATCGAGCCGCAATCCTCTGAAGTTTGCGAGCATCGCGCGTGCAGTGCGTGGTCTCGTCCAGACGCTGCATGCCGATGTGATCCACTGCCATAGCTCCTATCCCGGCATCTACGTAAGGCTGAACCGCTTCGACGGTGCCAAGGTGCTGTACACGCCGCACGCATGGTCGTTCATGAAGAAGGACATCTCACGTCCCACCGCATTCGCGTTTGGACTCGTGGAGAAGTGGCTCGCTCGGCGCTGCACGCGCATTCTTTGCATGTCGTTCGACGAAGTGCGCGCGGCACGCAAGCACGGCATCGCACCGGATAGGATCGAGCTCGTTTACACGGGTATTCCGACCGACCCCGCCTCTGATAGGCTCGCGAGCGAACCGGAAAACACCGTGCACCCTGCGCAGCAGATTCGGATCGGCTACTTTGGCCGTCTTGATTATCAGAAGGGCTTCGACATTCTCGTCGAGGCGCTGCCTCTCCTCAACGATAACCTGCACGTTCACGTATTCGGCACGGCGGTGCGCGGCAGTGTCACGATGCCGCGCGAAGCGTCGAGGACCACCTACCACGGCTGGATCAGTCCCGAGGAGACAAAGCTCGCGATGCGCAGTATGGACGTAATCGTAGTGCCGTCGCGCTGGGAGGGTCTTGCACTCGTGCCGATTGAAGCAATGCGCGCAGGCAAGGTGCTCGTCGTATCGAGCGAAAGCTCACTACCTGAACAGGTCATTCATGGCTACAACGGTTTGATTCTGCGGCAGTTGACAAGCACATGCCTCGCCGAGCAACTCAACTCTCTGTCCATCGACGAATGCCGTCGCATGGGCGCAAATTCGCGTCACGTGTTCGATCACGCGTTCAACGCTGACAAATTCTTCAAATCGCTGATGAACTGCTATGAGAACGCCTGACGTCTTTCTTCTGCACGCGTACAGCTCGCGTAACAGCGGCGACGGCCTACTGGTCAAGCTAAGCTTGCAGGCGATCCGCGATGCGGGCTTTGCGCAGCGCGTCACGGTCGTATGTCTGGACCCGGCGTCATTCGTCGGCTATCTCGACGATCAGCACATCGAGCTGATTTCGCTCTGGCAATTCGTGGCGAGAACGTTCACACAGGCGTGGTTCCGTCGGGCACCGGTATGTTTCGGTGTCGGCGGCGGCTATCTGCGCGCAGGCACGTGGAAGGAGGGCTGCAAAACACTCGTTGCACATGGCCTGCAGATCGTGTGTGCGTCGCTATGGAAGCCGCGCGCGCGCATCTATCTTCCGCAAAGTGTCGGACCGTTTTCTGGCTTGCCAGGCAATGTACTCAAATGGCTTGTGCGTCGCCACATCGACACAATTTTTTTGCGTGATGACAAGAGCGTACGCGAACTGACCCATCGACACGCGGTGAGAATCGGCGATCTGGTCGTGCTCGAAATCAGCAAGCAGCCGCCTGTTCCGCGCCGCGCCACCGTGACATCGCCTACTTCTTCGATATTCAGTACACGGCGCGATGTGTACTTCGTGTTTCGCGATCTCGGCGACAAGCCGTATGCGGACGCCTACGTCGCGAAACTGCGGCGCCTGGTCCAACTCACGCCCGATGCACGCCTTGCCTTGCAGAGCTCCGGACGCGGCAACAGCGACGATATGTTCTACCGACGGGTGTTCGGCATCGAATCAGCGCCGGCGTTGCGCGACGTGATCCGCCAGGAAGATGCGATCGTCGTATCGGTGCGACTGCACGGCAGTCTCGAAAGCGTGCTCGGCGGCCTGCCGAGCATCCACATCGCCTACGAGCGCAAGGGGCAAGCCGCATACAGTGATCTTGGCCTATCCAGCTATGCGTACCATGCGGAGAGCTTCGATCCCGACACGGTTACCGCTGCAATCGAAAAGCTTCGACGCGATCCAGCACCGTTCTGGCAGCAATTGGCCGATGCATCGACGAATCGTTATCGCGAAATGATCGAACGGATCAAGGCAAAATGCGATCCGTCGATCACGCTGCTGATCGACGGCAACTTTCAAAAAGTTGGAGATCAGATCTTCAGCCCTCATATGGGTCATCGGAAGTTCGCAGCACGCTTCACCGAGAATTTCTCCAGCGTATGTATTGCCGCTCGCTCGTTTCCCGCACAGCACGCCCGCGGCGATCTCGTGACTGGCGAAGCAACGCACTTCGTTGACCTCGGAAATCCGCGCGGCGTCAAAGCCCTGATCGGTCATCTACCGCGACTCATATGGCGTATCTGGTGTGTGATCCGCGATGCGGATCTGCTAGTGCTGCGCTTTCCAGGCAATCTCTCTCTGCTCGCGATGCTGCTGTGCCAGGCGAGCGGCAAGCCGTTCTCCGCGGAGATCGTCGCCGATCCGGGTGACTATTTCAGCGACACGGCATCATCCCATCCGTTGCGGCACATTGCTCGCCGCGTGCATTGCTGGGCCACACGTCATGCGGCGAAGCATGGCCGCACGGTACGCTATGTGACGGTCGGCGCACTGCAGGCCATCTATCCACCCCGCGCGCAAGCGCGCTCATTCGGATTCAGCGACGCGTATCTGCCTGATGAACTGTTCGAGCTTCGCGACGATACGTACACCAGACGCAACGCCGAAACCGGCGTGTTCCGCATCGTCAACGTGGCAATGATGCACAACGAAAGCAAGGGCCACTCGGTCCTACTGAAAGCAATGGCCGTGCTACGCGCGCGTGGACTCAACGTCGAACTCACGTTGATAGGCGATGGCGCGCAGCGCGGCACCTTCGAACAGCTAGCGGCGCAGCTCGGTCTCGGCGACTGTGTGCACTTCGCAGGTGCGTTGAGCGGTGACGACGTACTAAACATCGTAAGCCAACATGCGCTCTTCGTGCTGCCGTCACTACAGGAAGGTATGCCGCGTGCGTTGCTCGAAGCGATGGCAGTCGGCATTCCAGTGATCGCAACACAGGTTGGCGGCGTCGGCGAAGTCCTCGAACTAGCAAGTCTTATACCGCCAGCCGATATCGATGCACTAAGCGAGAAGATCATGCACGTCGCCACCGATGCACAATGGTGCGACCAGCAGAAGAAACGTCAATACGAAACAGTGCGACGTTTTCGCTATTCGGATTTGCAGGCACAGTATCGCCACTATTGCGAGGCGCTAAAAGCATATGGCTGACATGAAGCGGGACGTCGTCTATGTCATGCTTGCGTCCGCGTTGCCGGCGTTTGGCAATTTCATCGCGGTCGCACTCGCGCTCAGGTATCTCGACGCGGAGTGGCTAGGAAAATCCTATGCACTTGTCGCATTCTTTTTTGTCGCGATCGATCTTTTCAATTTTGGCTCGCCGCGTATCTTCACGGTCGAACAGGTGCGTTCGCACGTGTCCACGCTGATCTTTCTGGATTGTCTTAGCGCACTCGGGTCAACCGCAGTGTTCTCAACGATAGGTGCGCTGTTCGCGCATTATGGTCTGTTTGCACGCACACAGCTCGGAATACTGATGATACTCGCGCCGGCCTGCTATGGTCTTTCCCACTTCTCGTTGGGCATACTGCGCTTCTATGGACGTAGCGGCACGATCTGTTCGATTTCGACTATCTCGGCGTTTAGCCGTGTGTTGATCGTTGTGCTGCTGGTGGAAAGACGCTCGCTTGATGCATATCTTCCCGACCTGCTGTTACTCGTCGAAGCGATATATGGTGTGATGCTGCTTGCCGCGTACCTGCATTCGCTACGACGAGGGCCACCGCCCGACTCCGGATTCTTCCGCCCTGAGGCGGAAAAATTCCGCTTTCGGACTTTCGACTACAAGGCGTTCTTCGTGCAGAACCGCAAGGAGATTCTCGGTAGCTGGTACGGCAATGCGATTTGCTCAGGCGCGAAGCACGTAGACATCATGATCGTCACGTTCATTGTCGGACCATCAGCGGGTTCGCTCTATCGTGGCGTGAAAAGCGTGCACAACCTTGCGTTCAATTGCGGCCAAGGCGTCGCACTCGTATTAAGTGGCGCGCTCAAGCGAATCATGAACGCGCTCTTGCACGTGCCGCAACGTCATGTGATAGCCGCTAGCGTGATAGTGCTCATTGCGCTCGTATCGTTCGCGAGTTGGCTCGCTTGCCGCATTCATCTGTTCCCGATTGCGATGCTGGGCGGCTACACGATGCAATTTGGCTTCATGTTTGTCGCGTTCCTTGGCGCGATGCTGATTTTCTTGTGCCGTGTGCTGTCATTAATGGTGTTCTCTACCAACCGCGCGGCCTTTGTCAAGATCTCGACTCTCGAAGTTGGCGCTTCGCTCGCGTTCGTATCGGCGTTGTCGTATAGCTTTGGGCTGATTGGCGCGCTGACCGGCATCGTAATCGCGAGCATGCTCGTGTTAGTTTTGTCGTTGATGATCAGCCGACGCGCCGCACGACGATCAATCGAGAAACCGGTTGTCAGTCAATGGCAGGGAGGACTACAGAAATGAAACGCCGAACACTCGTTCTCGGCGGTGTAAGTTCGGTGCCCGCTTGGCTAGCCGCGCAAATATCGGTTGCGTCGGCGGCATCGAAAGTATCGACACAGGCGGAAGACTTGCGCGACACCAAGCGCGTATTCGCGCATTACATGGTCGCGTGGCCACGCAGCGGCCCGAACGCGGGCGTCGACAATTACATTGCCGAATTTCGCGACGCACACCAACGCGGCATCGACGGCTTTGCTCTCAATTGTGGTGGATGGCATCGCAGCGAGCCACTGTACCGTCAACGCGTGCTGACGATGTATCGCGCCGCAGAACAGTTCGGCAACGGCTTCAAGCTATTCGTCTCTGCAGACGGAAAAGCGCAGGACGAACTCGAGGACATCGTGCAGACGACCGCGAATCTCCCGGCGCAGCTGATGGTTGACGGAAAACCTGTGATATCCGCATATGGATTAGGTGGCGATGACTCAGAGCGTGGCGAGGCACTGATCAAGCAGGCGGAATCGCTCGGCGCGTACATCGTGCCGCACTTCATGCCGTCGACGAAAGAAGCTGAAATCGGTGATGCAACCGCCAAGGAAATCGCATGGCGCTGTCATTCCGCGCAGGGTTATTTCTATTTCGGTGCGGCGGGCGCGCCGGACTCGCTCGCGCGATCGATTGCGCATCTCGCTACTGCACTAAAAGCGGCGGGAAAGCTCTTCATGGCACCCGTCACACCGTATTACCGCGGGCTTGCGAGCGGCACAAACTATCGCGCATTTGAAACAAACGGCTTTTCTGGCATGGCAACCGAATGGATTGCCACTATTCGATCTAACGTCGATTGGGTGCAGATCGTCACATGGAATGATTGGGCCGAATCGACGTATGTCGCGCCGATCGGTAGCAACGCAAGCGCACGGGTTTACGCTCCCCGCTTCGGATTATTGCCGAGTCATACAGGCTATCTCGACGCGAGCCGCTACTTCATTGAGTGGTTCAAGCGCGGGACTGCACCGACAATTACACAGGATAAGTTCTATTATTTCTACCGCTTGCACCCGGTGGGAATCGGTGCGGCTGCTGCTGTCGGCAGTACAGGTGGTGCTGCAATCGCCCCGCGTTCAAGTACGCCATTGACCGCGCTGGTCCACGTAACGACGTTCCTCACTGAGCCCGCAACGCTTGAGATCCTGCAAGGTAATACACGAGCCGTGCGTGAACTGCCTGGCGGCGTTAGCGAAGTCGCCGTGCCAGCCCTGCCAGGCACCCCGCGTTTCTTGCTGACGCGCAACGGCAAGACGATCGCAGACAAAAGCGGTGAGGAACCCATTCGCACCAACGATTTTACCGGTGCATTCAACTACTTCAGCGGGCAGTCGGCGCCAGATTAAGTAAATCTCGGATAACGGGACGTTACTCGTAACGTCCCTCCTCAATTACAGATCACATTTCAACTCAAGCACGTCCCTCAACCCCGCCTGCGGCCGCGCCAACAACGCCCCCTGCGCCAACACATCGGGCCACCGGCCCAACCACTCGAACTGCTCCCGCGTATCGACGCCATTCACAACCACCCGCACACCGAGCTCACAGAGCAGATCCATCACCGCCGACATCACCACACAAGCTCGCCTGTCACGCGGCACCGCGCTCATCAATTCGCGCGCAATCGTAATCGTGTCAACATCGAGCGCACCGAGCAACGCAAGTGACGACGCCCCATTCCCCCAATTCCCCAGCGCCACGCCCACGCCGGCCTCGCGAAGCCCTTCCGTCATCGTGCGCAGCGAAAGCAGCTTCGCCGCTTCGGCGCTATCTGTCACCTCGATTTCGAACAGATGCAGCGGCACACCATGCGATTGCGCAGCACGTGCGAGGTCATCAGCAAACGAATCGAGCAATGCGATCTGCGTGGGCACCGTGATCGCTATGGGCTGCAACGGTAACTGCATGGCAACGCAATCGCGCAGTTCGCGGCATATGCCATCCACCACGAATGCGGCCATTTCTCGTGCCACTTGCGGATGTTCAAGTGGCATCATGAAGATACCCGGCAGCAGTAATCCGTATTCGGGGTGCGTCCAGCGAAGCTGGGCCTCGAGCCGCGCCGGCGCGCCACCTTCCACGCGATATGCACCCTGAAACACGAGATGGAACTCGCCAGCATGCAGGCCTTCGCAGACACGCGTCTCCAGTTCGCTAAGTCGCGCGGTCGTGTTGTCGGCGCCGTTCGCATCGTTCTGCGCGACGGCGGCCAAACGCGCGGTCATCGTGCGCGCAAGCGCGACATGTTTCGCAGGGTCAAGCGTGTGCATGGCGAATACGTCTTTTTGTATAAACGCGCATATGCAAGCACGAGTCGCGCCAGATATGACACGGATTCGCCGATTATTTGCAAAAAGACCGTAAAAGTCTTTTCGATCAAGGACTTCGGGAACAATATCTTGATGGGAAAAATGGCTGTGGCACACCGTACGATGTTTGCGTAACGTCGCACGTTACGTTGCGTTGTGTTGCCCGTGACGTAACGCAACGACAAGCGCGGCCCTATCACACCATACGGGCGGGCTCGTATATCGGCATAAAATGCAGGAGATTAAGAAAGTCAAATACGGAAAATTGCGTGCCTAACCATTTGACCGGCTCTGCAAGATTGACTAGTATCCGCTCCGACGCAATATTGACCAGCGACTGCGAATTTCCCTTAAGTTCATTCAAGGCAGCCGATGCTAGAAATCCCGCTCTCCGACGCCAACTGGGATCGCGTCAAGAGTCTGTTCCCCGAACCGCCCGCCTCAACTCGCGGGCGGCCACGCCGCAGCGATCGCGACATTCTCGACGCCATCCTGTGGCTACAGCAGCGAAAAGAAAAATGGCACAGACTTCCGGCAACATTTCCACCGCAACAGACCTGTTATCTGCGCTATACGATGTGGAAAAAGGCCGGCATTCTAAAGCGGGTGAATGAATTACTCGCCATCGACGAAACAGATGTTTGAATCCATCGACTCAAACGGATATAGCTCGTCTGCACACAAGACCAGATGCAGACGTTTAATTACCGCGCCGTAGTCTGTCCGTCGTGACCTATCATCGAGGCGCAGCCTACCTCTTCAACCTTATCGAAACATTAAGAAAACACCCCTCCCAGCACTTTTCTTTCCAACCTTAACAACAACTTAAGCTCCACCCAAAACACAAAAAATATAGTCCTCAAGCCCCCTCGAACGACGCCGATAGACAGAGCGCAGTACTCGTTTTCCAACCAGGAGAGAGAAATGTCTATTCAGGCAGTTGGTCAAAGCCCGGCGGGACCCACAGGTTCTGCTGTCGCGTCGGGTTCGGCCTCGGCATCGGCATCGGCATCGGCATCGGCATCGACGGCACCCGCATCCAGCAAGAGCGCTTCGTCGTCGACAGGATCGTCCACCAGTTCCACCACCTCGTCGTACACGGTCAGCATCAGCAGTGCCGCGCGCGCCATGCTGGCCGAAGCCAGCGAGACGTCGGTTCAAACCGAGCAGGAAGCGGCAAAGGGTGATCATCAGGCCCAGCATCTGCTCGCGAAGGAGGCCGCAGCCAAGGCAGCTTGAGTAACGCCTGCAAGCCCCTCCCAAAAAAACAGACCGCCGCCCGAGAAACCGGCGGCGGTCTGTCTTCAACGCAAGCGCAGAAATACTTGAGCAGTAAATTGGGCTTTCACCGCGAGAAATGCTCAGCCTAAAGAACGCTCGACCTCCCGCAACGCCCACGTCACTCTCGCGAAACAAGAGACACGAAACCCGAAACTCAGAACCGCGTACGAATCCCCGTCGTCAATTCCAGCTGATTCTTCGCGCCATACGTCGTCGCCACGACGTAACCGTTGTGCAGCTTCATATAGTCACCGGCCACATATAGTTCGGTGCGCTTCGACAGGTGATAGAACATCGACGCGTACAGGGTTTCCTTATAGCCGCTCGCGGTGCCCCCATCGGGATTGAAGGCAAGGTTGGCATTCGCGGTGCCGCCGTTATCGTCGAATGCCGCATTCGATGCATGCATCTGCTGGTAGCCGATTGCGTAGTCGAACGGTCCCTTCGGCGAGAGTTTGAGCGACACGGTCCACGCATTGTCGTGACGTTGTCCCAGCGCGCCCTGATCGCCCGTGTAGTGGAAATAGCCGGCGTTCACGCGAACGATGCTATACGTGTAGTTGCCGCCGATCGAATACGATTTGTTCGTGAAGCCGTTGTTGTTGACATGGTTGAAGAACGCGGACACATTGAACGGTCCGCCGTTATAGCCGAGTGCGCCGGTGTAGGTGGCGTCGGTGCCAAAACTCGTGTGATTGCCGAATGCGTAGCCCGCCGCAGCAAATATGCCGTTGCTGAACAGCTTTTTCCACACCACGCTGTTTTCATAGCGAGTACCCGTGGCACTGCCCGCGTAGAAAATCAGTTGCTTGAAGTTATTGGCATTAGTCCAGCCGCCTTCTTCGGTGGTCAAGGCGGCGCTGCCGTATGGGTCGCCGTAAATCGCGGCGGCATCGCGTGCCACGGTGTTCTGGAAGCCCGCCGTCACCTTGCCGAATGTGTCGCTTTCGATACCCACCCATGCGTCGCGATCGAAGATCTGGCCCGGGTCTTCCATTGCGCCATCGCTCACGCGGTATTCCGCTTCGAGCCTGAAGATCGCCTTCAGCCCGCCGCCGAGATCTTCCGCGCCTTTCATGCCGAAACGGCTACCGCTAAACCACGGCTCGCCGTTAATGCCCATCGAGATGACATGCTTGCCTTCGGCATTCGCATTGGTCTGATACGACACCGCGCTCAAATCCATCAAACCGTAAAGCTGCACGCTCGATTGTGCGTGAACGTTGCTCATGGCCAAAGCACTGCCGCCTGCCACCAGCAAAAACCTGGTCTTATTCCCCATCTTCTCCTCCGTTCCTGCTGTGTTGAATTGATCGGACATCTGCTTGCATAGCAATGCCAAGAATAGTCAGAGCAACCCTTCACGCCTCTTTCGCGCAGGAGCGGCGGAAGTCGGTGAAAACACTAGAACGTATGATTTTGACAACAGAAGACGGGTAAACGAAACACGTATTTATCGCGCTGTCGTCTCAGGTCGCAGCAAATGCCTCGTGCGGTTCCTCTTCGCGCAGAATGTAGCCGAGTCCGCGCAGCGTCATGATCTTCGCGCTCGATGCCGCGAGATGCTTGCGCAAGCGGTGAATATAGATATCGATCGCGTCGGCGCTCGGCTCTTCGTCGAGCGTGAAAACCTTGTCCATCAGCGTCGCTTTGGAAACGGTCTTGCCCTGCTTCAGCATCAGCGTTTCGAGAATCGCGTGTTCGCGGCGGCGCAGTGGCAAACGCTCGTTTTGCAGCAGGAATTCGCGCGAATCGAACAGATAGCACAAATCTCCGCATTCGATCTGCTGCCCCTTGTCGCCCGCCGCCTGACGGCGGATCAATGCCTTGATGCGCGCCACCAGTTCGCGCGCATCGAAAGGCTTGACGACATAATCGTCGGCGCCGGCGGAGAAGCAGGCCACCTTGTCGTCGGTCGAGCCATTTGCGGTCAGCATCAGCACCGGTACATTGTCGCGCTTGCGGCGCAACCGCTTGAGTACCTCTTTGCCGCCGATGCCGGGCAAACGCATATCGAGCAGCACCGCGTCATAGCATTGCAGACCGAGCAGCGTTTCCGCGCACTCGCCGTTCTGCGCCCAATCGATGGCGAATTGCTCGACCTGCATCAGGTTCATCACCCAGCGGGCGAGGTCCGCGTCGTCTTCCACAAGCAGTAGTTTCATCGTTCCTCCCTCTTTTGCGGGTCGCGCGACGCGTCAGGCTGCGCCGATCCATAAAGGCATTTCGACCGTCGCGACGAGGCCGATACCGTCGTCATTCGGTTCGAGCCTCACGCTACCGCCCTGGCGTCGCGCAATCTCGCGCACGATCGGCAAACCGAGTCCCGTTCCTTCGGCATGACTCGACGCGCGATAGAAGCGCTCGAACACACGCTCGCGTGCTTCGGCCTTGATGCCGGGTCCGTTGTCGATCACGCGTACGATCGCCATCTCATCGCGCCGCTGCGTCTGCACGGTAACGTGACCGCCGGCCTGGATATAACGCAGCGCGTTATCGACGAGATTGGTCACGAGTGCAGAGGTCAAGGCTTCGTCGCCGGTCACGTATAAGCCGTCTTCCAGCTCGGCACCCAGATCGATTGCACGCGACTGTGCGAACGCAATCAAGTCTTCGAGTACGCCCGCGATCAGCGCGCTCAGATCAATACGCTCGCGCGCACTCGACGGCGCAACCGACTCGGCCTGTGCAAGCAGCAACAGCTTGTTGGTCAGCGTGGTCAGCTTGCGGCTGCTCTTGTGCATGCCCGCGAGCGCTTCGGCGAGCGGTGCGTCCCGGTTGTCGCGTTGCCGCGCGAACTGGATCTGCGCGACCAGCAGCGCAAGCGGCGTGCGCAACTGATGCGCGGCATCGGAAATGAACTGCCGCTGCGTCGCCGCCTGCTGGCCCATTCGCGCAATGCACTGATTAATCGCCTCGACAATCGGCCTGAGTTCGACATGCAGACGCGCGACGCGAATCGGTTCGAGTTGCGACGCATTGCGATCGGCAACGTCGTCCTTCACCTTCATGAGCGGCAGCAACTCGAAGGTCAAGCCAAGATAGACGAACACCATCGCGAGCACCAGCGTCAGTACTTCGCCGGACAATTGCGGCCGCAGCAGACGCCACACCATCGCATCGCGCGAGCCCTCGGTCTTCGCGACCGCGACGATCACCTCCTCGGTGCGCCCCGAGTCGTAGAGCTGCCGCACATAAGCCACCGCGCGCGCCTCGCGGCCGTCGTCGAAATGCGTGGAATAAAGCGTGGGACTATCGCTCACGTGCGGCGGCAGCGGCAGGTCGGGACTGCCCGCAAGCAGACGATGTCCGCTCGCCTCGACGCGATAGAAAACGCTGTCCTGTTCCGGCGATTCGAAGAGTTCGAGCGCAGCCGGCGGAATCTGAATGGAGACCGAAGAACTATCGTCCCAATCGATATCCTCGCCGATGATCCGCATCGACGAAAGCAGTGCGTTGTCCTGCACGAGATCCGCCGTGGTCTGCGCGAAGCGATATGAAATCGCGACGGAAATGGAGACGAATGCGGCCAGCGGCAACAGGAGCCACCACAGCAAACGTCCGCGCAAGCTGCCTGAAAACACGATGCGTCGATCCTTTTGTGTTCGAAGCGACAAGCGCGGTCAACCCGCTTTCAAGGCTTCACGTCACTGACAAACTGATTGGTAAACGTGCGCGACAGATCGATATGCCGCCCCTTCACTGTCGGATTGAATGCCGACAGTACTTTGAGCACCGTCTGCGGACCGTCGGCGGGCATCTTGCCGTCCACGGTGTACATCGGCAGCGAAGCCTGCAATGCGCTGACATAAAGCACCCGGTCGCCGCCAATCGCTTCTTGCGGCATCTGCGCGGCAATCTGTTCCGCGCTATGCGTGTGCATATAACGCAGCGTTTTCACGAATGCGCGCGCGAGTTTGGCGGCTTCGTCGGGATGCGCGTCGAGCCAGGTACTTTGCATATAGAAGCTCGACGCCGGATAGGTGCCGCCCAACGCCTCGCGCGTACCGTCGACGTTGCGCATATCGACGAGTACTTTCGCCTCGCCGGCTTTCAATAAGCGAGTGACGGTCGGCTCGGTCGTCATGCCCGCCTGAATGTGCCCCTGCCGCATTGCCGCAATAAAACTGCTGTCCGCGCCGACCGGCAACAGCGTGAATTGCGTGGACGGCACGCCGGCGCGTTGCGCGAGGTATTGCGTGAGAAAACTCGTCGACGAACCGAGCCCGGTTACGCCGAGCGTTTTGCCGCGCACGTCGGCCATGCTTCTAACGGAAGCGGCCGATTTTGCCGCGACCAGTTGCACTTCACCGGGCACCTGAGCGAATACGACGATCGTCTTCACTTCCTTGCCGCGGGTCTGCAAATCGATCGTGTGATCGTAAAAGCCGACCACGCCCTGCACCGCGCCCGCGAGCATTTCGTTTTCGCCGTCGATTCCGGTCGGTTGCGACAGCAACTCGACGTCGAGCCCTTCCGCCTTGAAATAGCCGAGCTGTTCGGCAAGACGCGCCGGCAAATAGATAAGCTTGTCGATGCCACCGACCATGATCGCGAGTTTCTCCGGCTCGGCGGCTTGCGCGGGCGTCGCGAGTTTCGCGAGCGCGCACAACACGAGCGACGCCGCGACGGCGGCACAGGCCGCGCGCGAGAAACGCGTCAGGGGAAGCTTCATTGCGGGTGTCTCCGTTGTCCTGCTTCGTGGCGCCGCGCGAGTCGCCTGTGCCTGATTCTGAAGGTGCGAACCCTTCCCGATGCTTTCACAAATGTGAAATAGCGCGAACCTCGGGTTTGTCCCGATCACTTCATCGCCGCACGCGGAAACATCACGGCAATATCCACGCCCTTGCCGCCGTCGCCCGCCTTCAGCGATATCTCGCCGTGATGCGCATCCGCAATCTCACGCACGATCGCGAGTCCAAGCCCCGTGCCGTCCGTATCCGCCGAGGCCCTGAAAAAAGGCTCGAATACGCGGCTGCGCGCTTCGGCCGGAATGCCGGGGCCGTTGTCGATGACGCTTACCGTGACCGTATTGGCATCGGCATGCACCGCAACCGTCACGTGACCGCCACTGCCGGTATAACGAATCGCGTTCTCGGCGAGATTCGCAATCAGTGCCTGTAGCAATCCACGATGCCCCACCACCGGCGCGGCGCCGTGCAACTCCGCGCCGAGATCGATTTCGCGCGCCTGCGCGAGCAACGCAAGGTCTTCGACGACTTCCATCGCGAGCGGCACCAGGTCGACGCTTTCCATTGCGAGTTGCGCGCTGTCGGCGGCCTCGGCCTGCGCGAGCAGCAACAGCTTGTTCGTGAGCGCGACCATCGACCGGTTGCTGCGATGCATCGCGCCCAGCGCCTCGTCGAGCGCGGGATTGATCCCGTCCTGCTGCCGCGCGAATTGCAGTTGCGTACCGAGCAGCGTCAGCGGCGTGCGCAACTGATGCGCAGCATCCGCGATAAAGCGGCGTTGCACCGCCACCTGCAAGCCGAGCCGCGCAATGCACTGATTGATCGCATCGACGATGGGACGCAATTCCGTGTGCAAACGCTCCACACGAATCGGCTCGAGTTGCATCGGATCGCGATCGGCAACCTCGTCTTTCACTTTCATCAGCGGCCGCAATTCGAACGTGAGTCCGATACAAACGAGCGCAACCGCCAGCACGATCATTTCGATCTGCCGGATCAGTTGCGGCTGCCATAGCTGTTTCGTCATCGCGTCGCGCGAGCGCGCGGTCTTGCCGACCGTCACGCGCACGCGCCGCGTCACGCCGTTGTCGTACATGAGCCGCGCGATATCGACCGCGCGCACCTGCTGGCCGTGCAACGCCGTGTAGTACGAATCCGGCACGTCGGGCGCCCGCGCGGGACGCGGCGGAAAGTCGGGCGTACCCGCGAGCAGTTGCCCGTCGTCGACACGCACGCTATAGAACACCTGGTCGCGATACGGCGAGGCGAAAATCTCGAGCGCGGCAGGCGGCACGTCCACGCGCAGGAATCCGTCGCGCCATTCGACTTCCCCCGCGATCATGCGCGCCGACGCCACCAGTTGGTTGTCCTGCACGAGATTCGCGGTACGCCGCGCATTGTCGTATTCGGTCTTGCCGGTCACGAACACATAGAGCGCGAGCGGCACGAGCAGCCACCATAGCAAACGTATACGCAGGCTATTAGCCATTGTCAGTGGTCGTCTTCTTTCTTGCGCAGCAGATAGCCGAGCCCGCGCAGCGTGACGATCGCCGCGGAACTGCCGTCGAGCTTCTTGCGCAGACGCGAGATATAGATCTCCACCGCGTCTTCGCTGGGCTCGTCCGCGAGCGTGAAGATCGCATCGACGAGCGCGGGTTTCGTCACCGTCTTGCCGAGGCGCAAAATCAGCGCTTCGAGCACGGAGCGCTCGCGCGGCGTCACATTGAGCGGCGCGCCTTTGAGCGTGAACTGGCGCGTGTCGATATCGAACGACAGATCGCCGCACACCACCTCGCTCGCTTTCGACGGCGACTGCCGGCGAATCGCAACCTTGATGCGCGCGATCAACTCACGCACTTCGAAGGGCTTGACGAGGTAATCGTCCGCGCCGGCGCCGAGCAGTTCCACTTTTTCGTCGATCGAGCCGCTCGCGGTCAGGATCAGCACCGGCGTCGCATCGCCACGCTGACGCAAACGGCGCAGCACGTTCTTGCCCGAGAGCTTCGGCAAATTCAGGTCGAGCAGAATCACATCGTAGTGATTCGTGCGCAGCAGACGGTCGGCCTCGTCGCCGTCCTGCACGGCATCGAGCGCGAATGCCTCCTGCTCCAGCATCTTCGCGAGCCAGTGCGCAAGCGTGGGATTGTCTTCGATGAGCAGCAGCTTCATGGCGGCAACGGCAAAAGTCAGGCCGTCGATTGTGCCGTAAAACAGGGGGTTTGCGCGCTTCCTGTGGGATTTGCGCCATACGTCCCCTGTCCGCTGTCGACGCCGGTCAAGTGCGTCGCGCAGTGGCGGGCTGATTGCGGCTCGCTTGCGGCTTAAGCGCGGCTCGTTTTCAGCACATTCCCGGCGCATTTTCGGCTTATTTTCGGTGCATTTTCGGGTTAACACCCATGTTTCGCGCTCCCTCCCGAAAGCTCGCAGAAGGTTTCGCATTTTTATAATCGCCGCCATTCACCCAGAAAAGCGCCGCTTATCAGGCTGCGGCGACCACACTTAGTTAAGGAGACTGCTTCATGCGTACCTTGCGCCAGATTGCCGCCGTGTCAGGTGTTGCTTTCGCCCTTGCCGCCGCTTCGGCCGCCGCTCACGCCGAAAAGATCACGATCATGGTGGGCGGTGCCACCAAGATCATCTATCTGCCGGCCAAGCTGACCGAACAGCTCGGCTACTTCAAGGACGAAGGGCTCGACGTCGAGATCCTCTCGCAACCGGCCGGCGTCGACGCGGAAAACGAACTGCTCGCGGGCGCGGTGCAAGGTGTCGTGGGCTTCTACGATCACACGATCGATCTGCAGAGCAAGGGCAAGGAAATTCAGGCGCTGGTCGTGTTCGGCCAGGTGCCCGGCGAAGTGGAAATGGTTTCGACGAAAGCAGCCGATACCCTTAAGAGCATGGCCGACACGAAAGGCAAAACGCTCGGCGTGACCGGCCTCGGCTCGTCGACGAGCTTCCTCACGCAGTACCTCGCGCAACGCGCGGGCGTACCGGCCACGCAATACACGCTACTGCCGGTCGGCGCCGACAACAGCTTTATCGCGGCGATCAAGCAGAACCGCATCGACGCGGGCATGACCACCGAGCCGACCGTTTCGCAATTGCTGAAGACCGGCGACGCCAAGGTTCTCGTCGACATGCGCACGCTCGACGGCACGCGCGCCGCGCTCGGCGGCACGTACCCCGCATCGAGCTTCTACGTGCAGCGCGCATGGGCGGAATCGCACAAGGACGAGGCCGCGAAGCTCGCGCATGCCTTCGTGAAGACGCTCAACTTCATTTCGACGCATAGCGCGGAAGATATCGCCGCGCAAATGCCGAAAGACTACTACGGCAACAACAAGGACCTGTACGTCAACGCGCTGAAGGCCTCGCTGCCGATGTTCACGAAGGACGGCAAGATGCCGGCCGACGGCCCGGACACGGTGCTGAAAGTACTGTCGGCATTCAATCCGTCGGTGAAGGGCAAGCACATCGATCTCGCCAAGACCTACACCAACGAATACGTATCGGCGCCGGTCAAGACCGCGTCGAAGTAACGCTTCTTTCATATCCAGAGAACTGCGAGGCTCCGCCGATGAATCAACCTATGTCACGCGATACGCCAGCAATTGAAATGCGCAACGTGTCGTGCCGTTTCATTTCACCGGACGGCAAGGCAACCATCGCGTTGCGCGATTTCAGCATGTCGGTGGCACGCGGCGAATTCGTCGCGGTGGTCGGCCCGACCGGCTGCGGCAAGTCCACCACGCTGAGCATGATTACCGGTCTGCTGAAACCCACCACCGGCGAAGTGCGCGTGATGGGCGCGCCGGTGGACGGCATCGATCCGCGCATCGGCTTCGTCTTTCAGGCCGATGCGGTGTTTCCGTGGCGCTCGGTGCTCGACAACGTCGCGGCCGGTCCGCTCTATCGTGGCCGCTCGAAATCCGCCGCCTACGACGAAGCGAACGAATGGCTGCGCCGCGTGGGCCTCGACAAGTTCGGCAAGCACTATCCGCATCAACTGTCCGGCGGCATGCGCAAGCGCGTCGCGCTTGCGCAGACCTTCATCAACAAGCCGGAAATCCTGTTGATGGACGAACCGTTCTCGGCGCTCGACATGCAGACGCGCACGCTGATGCAGGACGAACTGCTGCAATTGTGGGGCGGCGTCGGCTCGGTGGTATTCGTCACGCACGACCTCGAAGAAGCGATTGCGCTCGCCGACCGCGTGTTCGTGTTGACCGCGCGCCCCGCGACGCTGAAGAAAGTCTACGAAATCGATCTGCCGCGCCCGCGCGTCACCTCGGAGATTCGCTACGACTCGCGCTTCATCGAGATTTCGCGCGACATCTGGCACGACCTGCGCGAAGAAGTGCAAATCGGTTAATCAAGGAACGGCAACCATGTCCACGCCCTCTCAACAGATGATGCCGTCCGGCATCGACGCCGCATCGCTCGCTCAGGTCGAGCGCATTGCGCAAAAGAAAATCCGCCAGCGCCATGTACTCGTCGTCTCGCTGCGCATTCTCGTACTCGTGGTCGTGCTCGGCGGCTGGGAACTGTCCGCGCGCCTGAAATGGATCGACCCGTTCTTCTTCTCGATGCCGAGCGCGATTTTCGAGCAGATCGTCGACTGGTTCGTGAACGGCACGTCGCAAGGTCCGCTGCTTACGCAGGTATGGGTCACGCTCGAAGAAACCGGGCTCGGCTTCATTATCGGCTCGGTCGGCGGCATCTTCTGCGGCATCGTGCTCGGCCGCAACAAGCTGCTCTCGGACGTATTCAGCCTCTACATCAAGATCGCCAACTCGATTCCGCGCGTCGTGCTCGGCTCGGTGTTCGTCATTGCACTCGGGCTCGGTATGGCGTCGAAAGTGGCGCTCGCCGTCGTGATGGTGTTCTTCGTCGTATTCGCCAATGCATTCCAGGGCGTGCGCGAAGCAGACCGCTACATGATCGCGAATGCGCAGATTCTCGGCGCGTCGCGCCGCCAGGTGACGACCTCGGTCGTAATTCCGTCGGCGCTCAGCTGGATTCTCGCCAGCCTGCATGTGAGCTTCGGCTTTGCGCTGGTCGGTGCGGTGGTCGGTGAATTTCTCGGTTCGAAGCAGGGCATCGGCCTGCTGATTTCCACCGCACAGGGCGCGTTCAACGCAAGCGGCGTGTTTGCGGCAATGATCGTGCTGGCCGTGGTCGCGCTGGCAGCGGACTATCTGTTGACCGCGATCGAGAACCGCCTGCTGAAATGGCGGCCGACTTCGGTTTAAGCGCAGCGTAATCGCCGCGCCGCTTCGAATCCGGCGCGCAAAGCGGTACCAATCGTTTCCCGATTCATCACGAATGCCGTTCGGTCTTTGGCCGAACGGCATTTTTGCTTCTATATCTTCCGAATCGATCTCGCTCGACTTCGCTGCGCCGATCATGCGCGATGGGTCGCCCCCGCCACTCACGCGTTTCCGTTTTAGCCGGGCTCTTTCGCGACCAGACGTTTTGCGCTAAGTTGGCAGCGCCGCAACCGCACCCAACCACCCAACCACCCAACTCTGTCCCACCTGGAGCGATAAAAAATGAGTGACGTCCAGCACAGCGCGCAGAACGATCCGATCGAACATGTGGTTCTCCTGCTGATGGAGAACCACTCGTTCGATCAGATGCTCGGTTGCCTCGACGCCGTGCATGACGGACTCGACGGCGTGCGCAACGCCGCCACGAAATCGAATGCCGACGGTCAGGGCCACACGTTCCACCCTCGCGCCACGCGCGAGCGGCAAATGAAGCACGATCCGAATCACGAGCACGAGGCCGTAATGGAGCAGATTGCCGCGGACAACAGCGGCTTCGTGCGCCGCTTCGTGAAGGACTATCCGAAGAGCAGCCTCGCCGCGCGCCAGGACGTGATGGGCTATTACCCGCTCGGTTTTCTGCCCGCGCTCCATACGCTCGGCAAGCAGTTCACCGTCTGCGACCGGTGGTTCTCATCGCTGCCGGGGCCCACGTGGCCGAATCGCTTCTTCGCGTTGACCGGCACGTCGATGGGTCAGGTGGCCATGCCATCGGGACTCGATGCGCTCAATCCGCACTGGTACACCGAGCAGAGCCAGGACACGATTTTCGATCGGCTGAATGCGGCGCAAAAAACATGGAAAGTCTATTTCTACGACTTTCCCGCATCGCTGCTCTTGAAGAACCAGCGGCACGCCGCGAACCTCGCGAACTATCATCTCTTCGAGACGTTCTTTCACGACGCAGCCGGCCCCGCCGACGCGTTTCCGCAATTCGTGCTGATCGAGCCGAAGTACTTCGGCGAAGCGCAGAACGACGATCATCCGCCGCACAACATCATGAAAGCGGAGAAGCTGATCGCCGATACCTACAATGCGCTGCGCTCGAATCAGGCGCTGTGGGAACGCACGTTGTTAGTGATCCTGTACGACGAACATGGCGGCTTCTACGACCATGTGTCGCCGCCCTCAAACGCCACCGCGCCGGACGACCACACCGCGAGTTTCGACTTCACCCGGCTCGGCGTGCGCGTGCCCGCGATTCTCGTGTCGCCGTGGTGCAAGGCCGGCGTGTGTCACACGCAGTTCGACCATTGCAGTCTGCTGAAATACCTGTGCGACAAATGGAAACTCGCGCCGCTTGGGCTACGCACGCAGAAAGCATCGAGTGTGGGCGAAGCAATGGGCGGCACCGATGTCGCGCGTACCGATACACCGGCTTTTATCCGCGTGAGCAATCAATTGCTGATTGCCGAGCATGTGGAACTCGAACGCAAATCGTCGAACGGCAATCAGCACGGACTGCATTATTTCGCCGATTACCTGCACGAGGAACTGGACCGGCTTAGCGCGAACGCGGTGGCATCGGCAGCGCAACTCGCGAACGCCGGCAACGCGTGGGTACGCTTCAAAAGCACGTTGGGCTCGCTAATGACGAGCTTCGGGCAATGGCTCAGCAAGGATTTCTACGCAGCGCGGGACCAGCGCGATGCGCGCACGAGCGACGCATTCACGCGTCTTTCGCAATCGGTCCGCAAAACGACGGGCGCGCCATCGAAAGATGCAAGGGCCAATACCGATCAAACCCGCCCCGTTTCTCCGAAATAGCATCGGCTCGGAGCATTGACCCATGTCTCTTCGGATCGCAGCTCGCGGCTCACGCGAACCGCATAAGCACGCGTTAACCCTTAAAGGTTCCGCAGCTTTATCTCAAAATTAGCAATAAACATTCAACGGATGACCTATTACTCTCTCCAGTTATCGAAATTACAATGTAATCACTGACTACGAACAACAACGTTCGCAGCACGACAAAACCCAAAACTGGAGGTAAGTATCATGAAATCGCTCATTCAAGCCGTTGTCATTGCCGCCGCAATCGCCGCTCCTGTCGCTTCGTTTGCGCAAACCACCCAGCCCGTGACCCGCGCCCAGGTGCGCGCCGAACTGGTTCAACTGGAAAAGGCCGGCTATCAACCCGGTCTCGCCGACCCGCAGTACCCGGCCAACATCCAGGCCGCTGAAGCTCGCATCAATGCGCAAAACGGCGTGAGCCAAGCCGCGGCAAGCGGTTTCGGCGGTGTGACCAGCGGTTCGTCGCAATCGGGCCGTGTGGCTCCGGCGACTGGCCCGAAGTCGGTCTACTTCGGTCAGTAAGCAACGCAAGTCGTTAAAAAAACTGGCCCGCGTCCGGTGATACCCGGACGCGGGCCAGTTTTGTCCTGTATGTAACCGTTACCTCCGTCATCGGGCTTCCGATGACTTAGCCCGGACCTTCACGGTCTGGGCGCTTTTTCACGGCGCTCTGCGTGCGTCGCGCCGAATACCCGGCAACGCTATCAGCCGCTCAGTCGCGCGCGATCAGATCGCCGACCTGACCGCGTCCGGTCACGAGGCAGCTTGACAGAAAGCTCTCGCTCTGCGCGCTGGCCCCGGCTTCTCCAAAGCCCTTCTTCACAGCGTCCGATTTGACGAGCGCCGCGCCCTGGTGGCACGTAATCGTCCCAACCTCGCCGGCCTGAGCACGCATCAACGCCCTATCTGCCATCAGATAGCCAAGCAAAAGCACCAAGGCAATGTTGAACGCCTGTCGCATGGGTCGCCTCCTCTTTTGGAAGAGACTAACGCGAAGCGCGAGCGCACGGTCCTGGGGCTTTCCCGATTATCTGCTTATTTCATGATCCCAATTAAATCGGGTAGTACTCCGCCGCGATTTGCAGTGAAATAACGCGTATTGCCAATTTTTGCCGGGCCGATGCACCCTGTTCCATTTTGACCGACTCGATGCAATGCGAATCGAATGTCCGTTCGCCCCGCGCGCAGCCCCTATGTGAAACGCTTACAACCGTGCTTCGATCCGCCTGATGCGTTTCTCGATCGCATTGCGCACCAGCGCATTCGAGGGCACCAGCAGCAGCGACGACGCGATGATCCGATATACCGCATGACGCGTGACTTTCGATACCTTCGCAGGATCGAGCCATGCGTCGTTATCCGCGAGCAGCACGAGAGTGTCGAGGCCGATCAGAATCGGCCACAAGCACGCGAGCCGCAAGCGTACCGCATGGGCCGGAATCGCGAGCGTGTAATCGAGCGACGCGCGATAGTGCTCGATCGCCTTGCGCAGAAGCTCGACGAGCAACGGCCGCGCGCGCATCGAATTGGCCGGCTCCAGCAGTTCCTCTGCGCTCAGGCCGTGACGCTCCAGCATGTTCTGTGGCAGATAACAGCGGCCAATGCGCAAGTCCTTGCCGCAATCGCGCAGCACGTTGGTCATCTGTAAGGCCTTGCCGAAACGCACGCCGAGTTGCGTCATCGTATCGGGCGGCTCTTTCAGCGTGCCCGGCATATGCGCGTAAGTCATCGTGGTCCAGAATTCGCCGACGCAGCCGGCAACCAGATACGTATAGCGATCGAGTTCGCCGTATACGCGCAGCGCCGCGATCTGGCCGGCGCGTTCGTCGGGGAACGTGCGCAGATCGAATTCCATGCCTTCGGTCAGCGTCGAAACGATTTCCCGCACGGCCTTGCGGTCGGATTCGCCCAGTTGCGACAACACGTCGAGCGCGGGGCCCAGCGATTCGAGCAGTACTTTTTCATCCGATTGCACCTGCTGGCCCGCGACTTCGGCGGCGATGCGCTGAAACGGCGCGCTATCGACAGCCACGCCATTCACCTGCTCGCGCAGTGCGAGCACTAATACGAGGCGTTGTTCGGGCGGAATCAGCGAGGTGTCGGCAATCGTGTCGGCCGCGCGCGCGAGCAGATAGGCAAGGCCGATCGGATCGCGCATGCCGGCGGGCAGCACGCGCAGCGTCAGATAGAAGGAGCGTGAAACGCCTTTCAGGAGCGGGCCGAGAAGGAAGGCCCGGGTCGGAGTCGGCATGGGTTGGATCGGATCGCGGTACAAGGCGTAGGAAAAAATGCGTTCAATCAATGCACTGACGGATGCGTTGCGGGTAGGTCAGGCTGTAAAAATCAGGTGCTGCCGCATTGTATACGCCGACGCGTTCATGCCACGTCCTCGATGCCCACTCCTCGAAGTCTTCCAGCGGCGAGGGCTGTCACGCCCGTGTCACGATATGACCCGCCCAAGCCGTCGCGGAGCCTCTCCGGAAACCTTGAACTTCGACGGGTAGATTAGGTATCACAGCAATGGAAGCCGACGACTATGGCCTGTTTACATTCAATGAAATATGTTTACATCTTGTCTTTTGCGCGAGTGGGCCAAGATGATTCGAGCGTTAATGAGCGATGAAGTAGGGGCACGAATCGAATCTGTCTTGCCGGGCAAAGAAGGCGATCCAGGACGAACGGCGACCGACAATTGCTGGTTTGTCAAGGCTGTCCTCTGGATCGGCCGGACCGGTTGCCGAAGGCATTCGGCCGATGGCACACGGTGTACATGCGTTTTCCAGGTGGCGTCGCAAGGGTGCGTGGGAACGCGTGATACACGCAGTAGCTGACGAAACCGGGATCAGGCATGTGCTGATCGATTCGACCATCGTGCGCGCGCACCAGCACTCGTCCGGCGCTCGAAAAAAACGGACCGCACGCGCTCGCGAGGTGGACTGACCACCAGGTTGCACCTGACCGTCGATGACGCTGGCCGCCCTCTGCGGTTGATGGCCACCGAAGGGCAAGTTTCCGATATTTCGTGCGCGAATGAACTGGTTGAGCATTTGCGCACCGGCGCGATCATTGCCGACAAAGGCTACGATTCGAACGCCTTTGTGGAGCGTATCCGCAGTACGCATGCAAAGGCCGTAATCCCGCTGCGTTCGAACCGGAAAATCAGGCGTCGCTATAGCCGCGTGCTGTATCGGACCCGGAACATCGTCGAACGCTTTTTCAGTCGTATCAAACATTTTCGTCGCGTCGCCACTCGCTATGACAATCGCGCAGGGAACTATCTCGCCTTCGCTTCGCTTGCCTGTGCCTTTGGACTACTCGTGAGAATGTGAACAGAACCTAGTGTAATGAGTTAGAAATTCGTTGAACAATTTGCTGCCTGTCGTACCGTGTAGTGAGTGCGACGGACACGAAGAGGCGGCCATGAGCGGAAGACCCAAGGCGGAACTCGTGTTGAGCGAAGCGGAACGCGAGCAGCTCACGGCCCTGATGACGCGCCGCAAGACGGCGCAGGCGTTGGCATTGCGAGCGCGGATCGTGCTGGCCTGTGCCGAGGGCACCGACAACAGAACGGTCGTGGCGAAACTGCGGGTTACCCAGCAAACTGTCTCGAAGTGGCGTGGGCGCTACGCAATGCATCGGCTGGAGGCCTGCTTGACGCACCACGTTCGGGCGCATCCAGATCGATCGACGACGCACGTGTTGATGCCGCCCTCGCGCTTCTCTATTTGACACTGCATGACCACAACCGAGCATGGAAGAGCTTCGATTGAGATGCGCTCAACCGACTCTACGAACGCGGCCTAATCGGCGGTCCGGTCAATAAAGCAAAATCCGTGATCGTCACTGACGACGGTTTGCTCGAATCCGAACTCATCTTCAAGCAGCACTTCGTCATAGCTGGCAGCAAAACTGATTAATCAAACGAATTTCTAACTCACGACACTAGGGGTGCAACAGAGTTCGATGCCGTACATGCTCAAGGGCTATCCACTTAGCGCCAAAATTTATCACACTGAAAATGCAGTGCGCGTCGCGGAGGTATTCCAAGGGTGCCGATCCGTGTCTCCTGGCGCTTCGCACGGCAGAACCTGTTTTCGCTTTGATGCAATGTATGACGCATGTTTGCTGGTATTGGCAAGTGTCTTTACCAATGCGCGCAGTTTTGCGAATATCACCGACATGTCAAATCAACGCATCTCTGGAAATCCTTCCGGTCAGTGGCACAGCTATTCCGAATTAGCCCCCTCGCAGACCAACAACAACTCTGTGCCGTCCTCTGGCCGGCGTGCCAGCGCCGCTCAGTTTGGGGGCCTCGCCCCTGTCTCGCATCCGTCAACACTTCAGCCCAGCATGGTAAGCGGATCGTCTACCGCGTGGCTCCACGCATTCCGGAATTCTAGCGATGCTGGTGAACGCGCGCTGGCCGGAGCGGTCATATCAGCCATCCAGAACGGTTCGTTAGCCTTAGGCAGTCCCGCGTCACAAAGCGCCATGCGGGCGCAATACGGGCAACTGCTGGAAACGACTCATGGCACTGTCTCGCTCGTCGTCAATTTGAGGACGCGCGCCGACGGACACTTCGACCTTGTCTCAGCTGGCATGCGGGATTCAGCAAATCCAAACAGGCGGGTAATCATCTCTGCACCCCAGAACGCCAGCACTTCTGGGGCAGGCGCAACCGATCCCGAATTCGGCACCGTTGCTGCCTTTTGCCCCGTCACAAGCTCAAATGCCGCAGTTTCCTGTTCAGTATTCCGGAGTTCCGGTGGCCGGCTCGTCTTCTCAACCGTTGCAACCCGTGGTCGCTCTGCCTGCGTTTTCTCCATCGATCAGCCGGGGTATTACGCAAATCGTGAACGAATTGCCACGCTGGGAGCAGCAGGCAGCGCGCGCCGAGATCGAAACCAAACTGCGTTCCATGCCTGCGGACGAACAGCAAACTCTGCTTATGCACTTGAATACGCGACTCTCCGGAAAGGCAAGTGATACAAAGCCAGCCGTCATCCGGAATTGGGCTGCCACAGACTCAGTCGCCACGGTCATTGAAGGGCGCGACATGCGGACTGATCGCGAGCGCGAATTACAGACTGCTCTCGCAGATCAAAACAGTAATCCGGACTTCAGGATATCTCGCGATGAGGTATTGGGCATGCTACGGGGGGCTCAGAGAAGGGCTGCCATGCATATCGGTATCGGCCCATACGGAACCGGGACCCATTACGTTAGCGTCTTGTATTGGCGCGTTTTTCGCGATAGTCGGGGACCTGTGGCTGCGATAAACGATATCCGTGACTTGATCGCTCCGCTTAACGAACAGCAACGCTACCAAGCCATTAAGGATTGGATTCCCCGTTATCAGGATTTTTTTCGCGGCGTTCTTTTAACGATGCGGCACTAGGTAATCGGGGCTGTGTCACGTGAGGACCCTTAATGATTTCGTTCGTTGTTGGATTTGAGCTATAGGACTGGCGAGGTGGAGCGCAAAGCGTCCTAGTTGTCTGCAAGCGTACTAATAGACAAAAAAGCCTCATAGCTTGGTGTGGCTTGGAACGAAAAATACATATCAATGCAGGTAGGCCGATATCACAATAGATCGGTGCGCGTCGCGAAGATGATATGTGGCTTAATGCGTCCCCGCGATTTGGTTCATGTGATCGCTGGAATTATGCTGCTGGATGAGGGCGCACGCAGAATACGTTCGCGCAATTTGGCGAACATGCTGAAAAGTATTTGCAAGATTTGCTGCCATCTGAAGGCAGGGATTGCTGGTTCGATCCCAGTCGGGCGCCAAGCCTCATAAGGCTTTCAGCGATTTCGCTACTTCATCGATTTCCCCCAGTGCAGTGAAAATACAGTTAGCCGGCTGCCAGGTGCAGTTCCGTCTCGCTCGTATGCGGCACAACCCACTGCGCAAGATGATCCGCGCTCAGGTGTGCATACCGCTGCACCATCTCCAGCGTTTCCCACCCGCCCAATTCCTTCAGCACCTGTAGCGGCGTGCCGCGTTGCACATGCCAGCTCGCCCACGTGTGTCGCAGATCGCGCCAGCGGAAATCGCGGTTAAACATGCAGCATGAAAATATGCCCGAGACCCTGATTGGCTATGTGCGGTGCTCGACCGACAGACAGGATCTGACCGCCCAGCAGCGGGCGCTCATGGAACTGGGGGGCGCCCCGGACGCATCTACACGGATCGCGGCCTGACCGGTACCCATCGCGCACGCCCCGAACTCGATCAGGCTCTGGGCCGTACGTCGTGGCGATACGCTCATCGCCCCGAAGCTCGACCGGCTGACACGGTCGGTGCCGGATGCGCGCGACATCGCGGATTCGCTCGTCACGCGCGGCATGAAACTGGCAGTCGGGTTAAGCGTCTACGATCCGGCCGACCCAATGGGCAAGATGTCCTTCAACATCCCGGCGACGTTCGCGGAATTCGAAGCCGACCTGATCCGTCTGCGTATCCGCGAGGGGATGGCCATCGCACGAGCGAAGGGGAAGCTCCGTGGCAAGCAACCGAAGCTCTCCATCAAGCAGCAGAAGGAACTGCGCCGGATGCACGAAAGCGGCAAGCACTCGATCAGCGATCTGGCTGAATTGTTCTCGGTATCCCACCCGACCGTGTATCAGACGCTTGCACGTTTTCCGGAGCGTTGAGCGCTTTACAAATGCGCTGACCGTTTCGCCAAAACGGCATGCTTTTATTGAACGAAATCGATCTTCTTTTCCCCTGACACTACATCTCTTACCCAATCTTCATTATTTGCGAGGTATTCCTTATACCCACCATACGAATTTGCCAGTATTTTTCCATCGGCAACCCATTTATCCATCTTCTTTGAGAAAAAATCATTAAAATAAGGTGCCGAACAAGATATGTTACACCATGGGTCGCATATAATTATATCTTCACTCCATTTACTCATATCGCTCCCCATATCGAAACCCATGTAGTCAGGGTGCGATGGTGGCAGTACAGCTGCGAAAGCGTGTGTTCCAACAACCCCGACAATCCCGATCTTGACCGCCTTTAAATTATTCTTCAATAACATGTCGACTGCGAGTCGAGACAATTCACCACAGTTATGTGCTTTCGATTTTTTTATGTTATCCAAAGTATAATTTTTATATAGTTCACCCATTTGATTTGCCGCCTCACAAACCCTGCGTATTTCGGAGTCTCTTTCCGCGTGGAGTCGAATTTTGTTGCAGGACTTCAAATTTGGATGTTTGTAATATAAATTCCTTACATCCTCCAAGACTACTTGCGCGATGGCTCTTTTAGTCTCCAATGTCATGGGAGATTTCGAAAATACCGCATGGGGCATCGTTATTGTGCGTGTTTCGGCAGAAGGTTGAGCAGCAGTACCAGAAGTGTATGCCGTTTGAGCCGCTGGAGATTTGAGTTTGGGTGGCCGGTTTTGGGAAATCTGGTCGAACCGCGCGTCGGAGTACTGAGACCGTGACGATGACAACGCCGACGCCTGCGCGGGCGAAGACGACGACCCCAACGTATCGAGCGCATAGTCGTGCCCGTGAGAATCCACTAGTTTTGAATGAATGCAGCCCATTATCGTCCGACAACATCAGAGAAACTTTCAGCATGCACAATCCTCCGGCGCTGCACTATCGCTCTCGCGAAAAAAAGTTGCTCATTGCGAACGCTCTCGCCTGGGCCCTTCCAGTAAACCATTGCGTGATTCCTTTTTCGTGTTTTCCATAGATTTCACAATTAAATGGGGTCTATGGAACCCCGCGCGCTTCACTCCTCCGTCAAGCTCGTTCGCGAGGCTTAACTGACCTCCCTGTTCCATTGCTCCTCAGACCCCGAATAGAGCCGTGCGCCAAATGGCGTGAAGCGGGGGCTAGTACAACATCCCTCAAATAGCTTTAGTGTTAGGCACTTTCGGCCAAACTTGGTAACCAGGCTGGATGCCAGAACGCAAACCCTACCCAACAGATGTATCGGACGAGGAATGGAGCTTCGCCGCTCCGTACCTCGTCCTGATGAGCGAAGATGCGCCGCAGCGCCGCTATGAGCTGCGTGAAATGTTCAACGCATTGCGCTGGATAGCGCGCGCTGGTGCATCGTGGCGCATGCTGCCGACCAACTTCCCGCCGTGGGAGATGGTCTATCAGCAAACACAACGCTGGCTCAACGCGGGTTGCTTTGAGGCGATGGTCAACGATTTGCGTTCGGTGCTGCGCGTGGCGCAAGCGCGCCAGGGCCAGCCCAGTGCGGTGATTCTGGACGCACGTTGCAGTCCACATGCGAAAGCGGACCACGTGCGGGCTATGACGGACACAAGCGCAAGCGAGGCAGCAAGGTTCATATGGCCGTCGACACGTTGGGTCTGCTGCTTGCGGTACACATTACGCCCTCCAATGAGCAGGAACGTGCGCAGGTGGGTGAGCTTGCGCGCCAGGTCCAGCACGTCACGGGGCAGACCGTGAAACTCGCCTTTGCTGACCAGGGCTATACGGGCGACACGGCTGCGCAGGCTGCTCGCGACGAGGGAATGCAATTGCAGATCATCAAACTGCCCGGGACGAAGAAAGGATTCGTGCTATTGCCGCGTCGCTGGGTGGTTGAACGCAGCTTTGGCTGGCTGAACCGCTTCCGGCGGCTGGCACGCGATTACGAGCGCCTGCCCGAAACCCTTGCAGGCCTGCACTTCGTTGTCTTCGCCATGCTTATGCTCGTTCATGCTGTGCCAATTATCCAAAGTGCCTAACACGCTCTAGTCTGCCGCATCGTACTGGTGATAGCCGAGGTAGCCGTTATGGGTGTCCTCTACCTTGGTGATTCGCCGGTGCCCGTTCTCCTTCGCGACGAACACCACGAGGTTTTGCCTATCCTGTGGCTTCACGCCAAAAGTCACCGGTATAACGGCCACGCCATCGAGCATGATGGCGGGATGCACGAGCATCGTTTCAAGCCATACATGCGGGTCGAGATCCTGAACGCGCGTGAAGTAGTCGGCATCCCCACGGAGACGGTGGTGTTTGTAGTCGTCTCTCAACGTATCTACCGTGTTTTTCGACACGTAGCGATAGATGGCGTTGTCCGTTAGCTGAAAGTAGTGGGCATCGCGCGTGTCCTGCTTTCCGATGTACCAGGGGTAGAACTCCCGGACCGTCGCTTCGGGCGTCTCCGCCGCCACGGCGGACTGCATGATGCTCAAGCCCAGAACAACAGCCAGCAAGGTGAACGTGCGCAAGAAAATGTTTTTCATCGTCAGTCGTGTCGATAGATTTTGTCGGCGGGCCGGTTTTCACAAAGGAGTTCCACGGTATTGGATTGTCGTGCAAACGAGTAGTGGCAAACGGCCCTCGTAAACACAAACCGTGTCCCGATGAATAGCAAAGCGGTTGACCTGGCACGCCATGACCGTCGATCTACCTGATAGATCAGCCGCGAGGTACTGGCGACCAAACATTGCAGAAGGTGAACTCCCCGATATCTCTCTGCTCGCGCGAACGGGTATCTAAGCCAGCCCGTTCAGCAGACACTCGCATTTTCCTGTTCACATTCCCATCCAACGTTCCCACTCCCCCGCGAAAACCCACCTTGAGACGCCCGCGCCATTTATCGAGCGTTTCCCACGTTCTCCGCTTCGCCGCCTCCTTTTACAGTGAGCCATCGATTGCGTGAACGCAACAACCGCTGCCGCGCCGGTCAAGCACATCACGGCCGGCTCGCGAGTCGCTCGCGCCAGCTAGTCGATCGGCTCGATCTATCGAACGAAGGCGGCGGGACGCGCACAGCGTCCCGCCATTAACAGAAAATCCTCATAAGCCGTGCAGCGACACGACGAGCAGCACAGCAACGACAATCGCCACCACGTCTTCAATCAGCGCCGCCGGTGCATCGCGCCCGAACATTCGCGCCAGCGCGCCGCGCGCCTTGGCCCCGCCGAGCGTGCCGATGATCGCACCGACCGCACCGAGCACCGCCCCGAGTACGCCGACGATCGCACCACCCGCGAGACCACCATGCGCCCCGCTGATCGCCGCGCCGCTCAACGCACCGAGCACGATGCGCGCGCCGAACTGCAGCGGCACCTTGCGGCTCGGTGTTTCGGGCAACTGATCGGTAATCAGTTCGACCACGGCCAGCACGGTGAAGATATACGGGGTGGCAGCAAAACCGAAAAAAGCGAGCGGCGTGCCTTGCAAGGGCAGCCATCCCAGACGCGCGGCCCAACTGACGGCGGTGGGTGCAATCATGGCGCGCAGGCCGGCGACGACACCGATGAGCAAAGCCAGAACATACACGGACATAGCGGGCTCCCGATCGAGGGTAATGACGTACGGTTGAACGAGCCGACGCCTTCACTCGCGCGCCGGCGGAACATGTCGATCATTCCATCTGAACAGTCAACTTCTCGCTACACATCGAGGCAACCGCCGTAGCCGCCCGTCACCGTCCCCTCCCTGCCGCTTCACGCCGCGCGCCCGTTATCGTCCAGGCGTCGCCGCGCCGGTGCTCGCCCTCTTCGATGCGGCCCTAGTGTCGCACAATTCTTCTGAACAAAATCTGACGCGACGATATACGGTCGCCGTCAACGATGCTAATTTATCCAGCTCACAAGAAAATCTAATGCCTGCACCATGAGACCGTATCTTCCGCTGAACGCGTTGCGCGCCTTCGAATCGTCCGCGCGACATCTGAGCTTCACGCGCGCCGCGCTCGAACTGAACGTGACCCAGGCTGCCGTCAGCCAGCAGGTCCGCTCGCTCGAAGAACGGCTCGGCACCGCGTTGTTCAAGCGTCTGCCGCGCGGCCTCGCGATGACCGAAGAAGGTCTCGCGCTGCGCCCGGTACTCTCCGATGCATTCGATCGCATCGAGGCCGTACTCAGGCGGTTCGACGGCGGTCACTTTCATGAGGTGCTGAGGGTCGGCGTGGTGGGCACGTTTGCGGTCGGCTGGCTGATGCCGCGGCTCAAATCGTTTCGCGACGCGCATCCGTTCGTCGAACTGCAACTGCTGACGAACAACAACCTCGTCGATCTCGCGACCGAGGGCCTCGATTTCGCGATCCGTTTCGGCGACGGCACATGGCCCGGCTCGCTCGCGACAAAACTGCTCGACGCGCCGCTCACGCTGCTCTGCACGCCGGAGACCGCCGCGCGTCTCGCGCGACCCGACGATCTCGCCAACGAAACCTTGCTGCGCTCCTATCGCGTGGACGACTGGATGAGCTGGTTTGCCGCCGCCGGCATCGCGCCGCGGCCGGTGCGCGGGCCGGTGTTCGATTCGTCGCGGCTGATGGCGGAAGCCGCGATGCAGGGCGCAGGCATCGCACTCGCGCCCGCACTGATGTTCGAGCATGAGATCAACACGGGACGTCTCGTGCGCCCGTTCGACGTGGAAGTCCAGGCGGGCAGCTACTGGCTGACCTGTCTGAAGAGCAAGCCGATGACACCGGCAATGGTGCTATTCAGTCAATGGATCACAAAGGCCGCGGCCGCTTAGGGATTTGCATGATTTGCATCTCGAGGCCCGAAGCTTGTGCCGACTTGAAACTGCTTGAGACTACTTGAAACTAGCAGGCGGGCACCGCGCGGCATTGTCCGCTCATTGCAGGCCGCTCGGCTTGCGGCGGAAACACGTTCCATGAGCCGTCGCCGTGACGGAAGAAGAAGATCGACAGCAGTCCTTCGGGCTTCAGCGCCTCGACGCAGACATAACGCTGCGAGGTGCGATGGCAGAACCGCACGACGCGCGCGGGCGTCGACGGCGTTGGCGCGAGCCATTTGTCGACGGCCCAGCGCAAGGTTTTTTCGACGGCAACCATGATGCTCTCCTCGAATCTTCTGCTGCTGCGCGCGCGGCCCCGATTGCGCTACGTTCACGCGAGTTGCGCGACGCGCGCACTACGTCCGCGGCTTTTTGCACCGTTGCTCGCCCCGCTTTCGACGAACGCCTTCACGAGACACATCAGCGCGCGCATACCCGTACGCGGATGGCGCAGGCAGCAATGCACCTGTTCGCTGCGGCTTTCGCCGAGCAGGCACCATGCGCAGAAGTGTTCGCAGTTATTGGTCAGCAGGCGGTAGCGGTTTTCGCCGAGACGCGAACGCGCGCGGCGCACCGCTTCGTCGCCGGCATAGCGGGCGCTCGGCGTCGGACGAATCGACAGCGGATGACCGGCCGCGAAGCGCGCGATCTCCACTTCCTCGACCGGCCCGCGATGCGCCGAACTCGCAAAGCCCGCGTAATGAACGACGCGGCCGTTGCCGACATAGATGCCGTGATGTTCGTAGCCGTTGCGTTGCGTGACGAGATGCGCGCCGATCGGCAGATCGATCGTCGATGATGCGTCACTGCGTTGCCGGCTTTCCTTGCCTGTATCGAGCGTGCGGGTGTTCATGGCTGGCCTCGTTCGGATTTCCAACACGGTTGCGACAGCTTTTCGCATCATCCGGGCCATGCATGGAAAAGCCCTTGTTTACAGGGTTTTCGGCTGATTTCGGATTTTCTGAAGGGTGAGGATGTCGGCGGCAAGCCGACAGGATTCGCGTCGATATGTTGGCGCGCGGCGCTCTTTTGCGGCACTCGTAGGAGCGCGTACCGCGCGGCAGGCCGGCCTCGGGAAAAACACCAGGAAGTCGTTCGACGTGTTGGGGCACACACCGATTCGAATGCGCGTGTGTTGGCCGCAGGCCGACTCATTGCCATTGGCGTCGTCCCTTGCATCACGCACGGCGTCCGGAATCGCCCGACAGTCAACGCACGGCCCGAAATGCGCGGCGCTCGGCACACATTGGCATGGCACTTGCATCGTTGTCCGCAACATCCTTCAACCGCGCGCGTTGCACACGCGGCGAACCGGAGAACGCCATGTCCCGCATCACAGTCGATGATCTCCCGCTGAACCTCGCGCTCGACCGCAAGGCGATGGCCGCGATTCGCGGCGGCGGTGGCGCGCCGTGGGTATATGGCTGGATTCAGCCCTACGTGCCGCAAACGCCGAGCATCGGACCCGTCGTCAATCTGTACGAGGTGTCCAACAACTTCTATGCTAACCAGATGATCAACCAGTTCCAGTCGGTCGACGTGCGCAACACCGGCTCGAACTCGAACATCAACGTCTCTCCCGACGCACGCAGCAGAAACGATATGGTGTAGCCGTTGTGACCTGTGCGAGCCCATTTCGCTGGACGTCGTCCGCGCGCTCCGACGCGGGACGCGTACGCGAAATCAACGAAGACGCCTGCCTCGATCTGCCCGAAGCCGGCCGCTGGGCCGTCGCCGACGGCATGGGCGGGCACGCGGTCGGCGATCTCGCGAGCCGCACCGTGATCGAAGCGTTGAGCCGGCTCGCGGCGCCGCGCAGCATCAGAACCCTGATCGCCGATACGCGCGCGCGGCTGCAAGGCGCGAACCGCCAGCTACGCGACGAGGCCGCGCGCCGCCGGGTGCAGCGAATCGGCAGCACCGTGGTCGTGCTGCTCGCGTACGATCGTTTTTGCGGCTACGTATGGGCAGGCGACAGCCGCATCTATCTGTATCGCGCGGGACAGTTGCGGCAACTCACGCGCGATCACAGCCATGTCGAGGAGTTGCGCTCGCTCGGCGTCATCACCGAGGAAGAAGCGCGCCATCATCCCGCGCAGCACATGATTACGCGCGCGGTCGGCGCAACGGACCTGCTCGAACTCGACGACGATGCCATCGAAGTCGCCGACGGCGACCTGTTCCTGCTGTGCAGCGACGGCCTCAGCAACGAACTGAGCGACGCCGACATCGCCGGCGTGCTGACGTCCACCGAGCGCGAGAACGTATGCGGAGCCCTGGTCGAACTCGCGCTCGCACGCGGCGGACGCGACAATATCACGGCCGTGGTCGTCGAAGCGCAAGACCCGAATGCGTCGGAGAAGACCTTATTGAATCCCGCGCCGTGAGCGCGGCTTTTCTTGCGCTTTTGCGTGCGGTTCCGGATCGCGTTGGAGCCGACCGGACTTCAGGCTTCGCCGTCTTCTTCCTCTGGCTCGTCGCTGCCGTTCTGTTTTCCCGCCGGTACATTGCGATTGCGATAATCCTTCGAATGCAGTCCATGCTTTTTGAGCAGCATCTGCAGATGCGAGCGGTTCATGTCGATCCGTCTCGCCAGTTCGGCAACGGTGCCGCTCACCTCGCGCAGTCCACGTTCGAGAAACGCCTTTTCGGCGTCGTCGCTCGCGGCGCGCTTCGCGTCGCTCAACGACATCAGATTCGCGACGCTGATCGGCTGTGCGCCGTTTGCGTGCATGCCATCATCCGCGGCGGCCGTCGTGGAACCAGGCGCAGCGGGCCGCATATCGAGCGGCAGATGATCGACGTCGGCCATCTCGCCCGCGAGACATGAAATGCGGTACATCACGTTGCGCAATTCGCGGATATTGCCGGGATACGCATAGCTCAACAAAAAGTCCCGCAAACGCGGCGTCAATCTGACGGGCCGGCGCTTCAGGCTGCCGGCCGCCTCGTCGCCGAACCATGCGATCAGCAGCGGTATTTCATCGCGACGCTCGCGCAATGGCGGCAGCGTTACGTGAATCACGCTGAGCCGATAGAACAGATCCTCGCGAAATTTGCCCTCTTCGCTGAGCTTGCGCAGATTGCGATTGGTCGCCGCGACAATGCGCGTATCGACCGCAATCGTTTCGTCGGACCCGACACGCTGAATCTCGTGCGCTTCGAGCACACGCAGCAGTTTCACCTGCCCCGCCAGCGGCAATTCGCCGATCTCGTCGAGAAAGATCGTCCCCGTATGCGCGCTTTCGAATTTGCCCTTGCGATCATTCGATGCGCCCGTGAACGCGCCCTTGCGATGACCGAACAGTTCCGATTCAAGCAGGTTGTCTGGAATCGCGCCGCAATTCACGGAGATAAACGGCTTGTCCGCACGCGCGCCATTCGCGTGAATCACTTTTGCCATCAACTCCTTGCCGGTGCCGCTCTCGCCGTCGATCAACACGGGCAAATCGGTCGGCGCCGCTTTCTCGGCGATTTCGAGCGATTCAAGCAGGCGCGGATTGTCACCGAACGTTCCCTCGAAAATAAAGCTGCGTTCGAGCAATGCCTTGCGGCGCGCGCCGCGCGATTGATCCGCGGACTCCTGCGGCTCGGCGGCCACGGCCGCCTGCACGAAACGCTCCTTGTGCGAAAGCTGCATCACTTCGTCGCGCAGCGAGGTGGCTTGCCTGAGCAGCTTGTCGATATCCGCGCGTTCGAGCCGCGACGACCAGCGCAACGTCGAGCGCAGAATCTCGATCCGCTCGATCAGCCCTGCATACGAAATCGCGGGACTGGCCTCTTCCGTCTGATCGAGTATCTTCATCATGATGCACTCAACTGTTTCTGCACGAGCTGGTAATACATGCCGCCGCGTTGAATCAGTTCTTCGTGGCGGCCCTGTTCGACAATCGCGCCTTCATACAGCACGAGAATCTTGTCCGCGCGCATGATCGTGCTGAGCCGGTGCGCGATGATTATCGCAGTGCGGCCTCGCAGAATGTCGTGCATATTGCCGAGAATATTGCTCTCCGATTGCGAGTCGAGCGCCGAGGTCGCTTCGTCGAATACGAGCAGACGCGGATCGTGATAAAGCGCGCGTGCAATACAGAGCCGCTGGATCTGCCCGCCCGACAACCCGATACCGCGCTCGCCGACGATCTGCTCATAACCGAGCGGCATCTTGCTGATAAAGCCATGCGCGTCGGCCATCTTCGCGACTTCCTCGATGCGGCGGCGCTCGGGCGCATCGTCGCCGCTCGCGATGTTCTCGGCAATCGTGCCGGAAAAGAGCAGATTGCTTTGCATCACGTAGCCGATCTGCGCACGGAAATAGTTCTTGTCGATCACACCGGCATCGTAGCCGTCGATCGTCATCTTGCCTTCGGTTGGCTGATAGAAGCCGACCAGCAGTTTCGCGAGCGTCGTCTTGCCCGAACCGCTGCGCCCGACTATCGCCACCAGTTCGCCGGGCTTGATGTCGAAGCTGATGTTTTCGAGCACATAAGCCGAATCGTCTTCGCCATAGCGGAAATAGACGCCGCTCAGGCTGATTTCGCCTTGCAGTTCCGGCAGCATGACTCGCGAAGGCAAGTCCTGCGGCTTCTGTTCGGGCTCGATGTCGAGCACGTCGCCAAGCCGCTCCATCGCCACGCCCGCGTCGTTGAGCATGCTCCACAGGCCGACGAGCCCCATCAATGGACCCAGTACGCTGCCCATGAATGCATTGAACGCGATCAACTGACCAATCGACAATTCATGCGCGAGCACCAGATTCGCGCCGACCCATAGAATCGCGATCGTCGTCGCCGCATTGAGCAACTGGCTGCCGAAGCTGACGAGAATACCGAAAGCATGCGCGCGATACTGCAATTCGAGCGCCTTCGCGTACTTCTTCTCCCAACGCAGCCGCACGGGCCGTTCGATGCCCATACCCTTGATGGTCTCGACACCGGAGAGCGCTTCCATCAGGAACGACTTTGCCTCGGTCGACGCGGTGAACACCTCGCGCGCATAGGACTTGATCTTCGGCGTCGCGATAACGGTCAAGGCCATGATCGGAATCACGAACGCGATCAAGACGAGCGTCATCTTCACGTTGTAGACGAACATGATCGTGAAGTAGATGAAGATCATCAGCAGATTCAGCGCGGTGGTCACGGTCGACTCGGTCAGAAACGCACGAATCGTCTGGTTCTCCTGAAAGCGCGCGAAGATATCGCCGGTTTTTCGCTTCGCGAAGAACGAGAACGGCAGCGACAACGTATGCTTGAAGAATTGCGACATCATCGCGAAGTCCATGTTACGCACCATGAAATTCGCGAGATAGGCGCGAATCGTCGACATCAATTGCGAGAACACGTTGGAAATAATCAGGCCGCCGATTAGCAGATGCAGCAAGCTCACGTTCTGATGCACGACCACGCCGTCGAGAATGTTCTGGATAATCAGCGGCGGGATCACGCCCAATACCTGAATCACGAAGGTCGCGAGAAACAGGTAGCCGAGTATCGTCCGGTATGGCTTCAGGTAGCCGACAAAACGTATCCACGGCGAGCGCGCGGCCGACATCTGCAATAGCTGCGGCCCACCGGTAAACAGCAGACACGTACCGCTCCAGCCGCGCTCGAACTCCTCCACCGTGAGTTTTCTGAAGCCGAGCGCCGGGTCGGCCAGCCACACATACTCTTTCGAAAGCCCGTACACGACGACGTAGTGATAGCCTTCCCAATGCACGATGAACGGCAGATCGAAGCCGCGCAGCGAATCGAACGTGCATTGCACGCCGCGTGTCGCAAAGCCGAGCGATTCGCCGGCGCGCGCGAGGCTGTCGAGCGTCGCGCCTTGCGTCGTTACGTTCGCGAGTTCGCGCAGCTTGCCGAGCGTCATCGGAATGCCGTAGTGGCGGCAGATCATCGCGAGACACGCGGCACCGCAATCCATTTCCTCGGCCTGCTCGACGAGCGCAAAGCGCTTGATGATCTTCTCGCCGAATTCCGGCTTGCTCCGCAAATCGAGCATCAACGGCAGCTTGCGGCGCTGCTCCAGGCGCTTTTGCCGCTGCAATTCGCGGTCGCCATAACGGATGCGTTCGTCGAGTACTTCGCGCAGCTTCGGATTGCGTTCGAGAATGAAATGCACCGTGCGTTCGGGGATCACGAGCAAACGCGTGTCGGTGGACGCGACGACCGAAGCCATCTGCTCCTGGCGCATCAGGCACGCCTTTTCGCCGAATATCTCGCCCTCGCCGAGCGTCGCGAGCGTGTAATCGCGCCCTTCCTCGTGCCGGACGATGCGAACCTCGCCTTGCCGCACCACATAGAGACGGCGATCGTCACGGCCATCCTGCCTGAGAATCTCCTTGCCGGCAGACACTTTCTTCGCACCGACGCTGCGCACGTATTCTTCGAGTTCGGCCTTGTTCAGCTTGCCGCGCAGATCGAACAGTTGCGCGACGAAGCCGCCCGCCGAATTGATCGCAACATAGCTCGCAACGAACGCCAACGCCGCCTGATTGCCGGCCATCACCGGCTCGATCGCCGTGCGCGGAATAAACAGCAATTCGGTTTTTGCCGAAGCACGCACCGACGCTTCGTGGATATACGTGCGCAACATCGCGATGTCGGCGAAGATCTCGCCCGACTTGCGCACGCCCATGCTGGTTTCCTTGCCATGCTCCTCGGTAAAGATGCGCACGGAACCGGAGCGGATCACATACAGACCATCGGCAACTTCGCCGGTCGAGCAGACCGTTTCACCGAACGAATAGAAACGTGCCTGCGCATACTCGGCGAGCCGCTCGATCTCGTCGCGCGAGAACGGCGACAGTATTTCCACCGAGGCCAGAAATTCGGCGGTGGAAGGCGCGGTCTGGGGAGCGTCCATGGGCGTCGAATTCGAATCGGGCGAGCGCGTTAGCGCGCTTCGATCACGTGTTCCTGCGCGCGGGCAATCAGCCAGCTCTCGCGCAGCAGGCGGCGGATTTCAGTGGCCACGTCGGCGTCGAGCATGGCCGGATATTTGGCCGTCACCGCGAAAATCTCGAAGCACGAACGGTCCGCCGAGGCGAATGGTCCGAGCAGATCGCCGACCGCTGCATTGAAGATTTTCGCTTCGATATCGGGTTTCAACGAACCGCGCAGTACCTTGCCGATTACGCCGCCCGATTCGCGCGTATCGGCAATCGAATGCTCCTGCGCCATTTCCGCGAAACTGCCGGGGTCGTCGCGCAGATACGAAATCATTTCCTTCGCCTTGCCCTCGCTGTCGAGCACGATATGGCTCACCTCGATCGAATCGAACTTCGGTGAATTGAGCGCGAAGTAATCGCGGATCGCGGCATCGTTGCCGACCTCGTCGAGCATCTTCTCCTGATAGAGCCCGTCGGTAATGAATACCTCGAATTCGTCGAGACTCACATGCAGCGCGTCGAGATAATGATTCATGTCCGCCGCGCGATGCAGTCCGCGCACGCGGCGAAACTGGTCGGCACGCTGCTGGATTTCGTCGGCGCTCACGGCCACGCCCTGCTTTTTCGCCGCATGCACGGTGAGCTTGTCGCGCACGATCTGCTCGATCAGGCTCTCGAACTGGCCCGTCAGTTTCAGAAGACGAATGAACTCGTCGACGTCCACGACTTCGTCGTCGATACGCACTATCGCGGTCATTTGATCCGCTCCTTTGATTGACGTGTCATCGTTGTGCTCAACCCGCCACCTGTCTGAACGGATCGAGACCGAGGTCGATCAGGCGCCGCTCGCGCACGACGATTTCCGCGTTGGCGGTCATGCCATAACGCAATGGATAACGCGTGCCGGCCACCTGGTAGTAGTCTTTATCGAGCGTGACGCGGCCCTCGTAGACCGGCTGCTTGTCCTGCACTGACGGTTTCGTCGCCGGAGAAATAGATGCGAGCGTGCCGCTAATAAGCCCGTAGCGCTGATACGGAAACGCATTGAACTTCATCCTGACCGGTTGCCCCTCATGCAGAAACGCGCGATCGTGCTCGGCGATTTCGATCTTCAGCACGGGCCGCGCGTCTTTCGGCGCAATACCGCCGAGCGGCGCATTCGCCTGAATCTTGTCGCCGCGCTGCGTCGACGTGACGTCGGTAATGACGCCCGAAACCGGCGCGAGAATCAGCAGGAAGTTATCTTTGTCGATGTTCTCGAAACGGACTCGCGCGGCCGCATCGGCTTCGAGACGCGCGCTTTGCAATTGCACGCGCAGCTTGTCTTCGGCATCGGTGATATCGCGCACGGCCGAGTCGTATTGCAACTGAAGATCGGTGCTTTGCTGCCCGCTGGTTGCCAGTTGCGCATTCGCCTGCGCGTATTCGTGGCTCAGGCGGAAGTCGAGTTCCGCAAGTTTCGATTGCGCGACACGATAGGCGTTATCGGCTTCGAGCGCCGCCGTGCGCTTCTGCTCGACCTGCAATTCGGCAATGCCGCCGCCACCGGGCTGCGCGAAAAGCCGCGAATACCGGTCGAGTTCCTGGCGTGCCGCTTCGCGCGTGCGACGCGCATTGTCGAGTGCGCTGCGGGCTTCATCGAGTTCGGCTTTCTGTCCTTCGGCCAGCTTCGTCGTACCCTCGGAAACGCGGTTTTCGTGCAGTCGCTCTTCCACTTCGAGTTGCGCTTTCAATGCAGCAGCCTTGCGTTCAAGTAGCGCCTTTTTCTCGGGAAACTGCTTCCATTCGCGCTCGGCGTCTTCGAGCTTGAGTTGCGCCTGCAACGCATTACTCGCGGCTTCGATCGCGCCGCGTGCATTGAGCCGCGCGAGCACGTCGCCTTTCGACACCGGCTGTCCCTCGGCGATATAGAGGTCGGCGAGTTCGCCGTCGATCGGCGCGTAGATGCGCCGTACCTCCGATTCCGGCGACAAGGTGCCCGGCGCGCTGACGATCACGTCCGCGCGGCCGACGAACGACCACAGCAGTCCCGTCACGACTAGCGCCACCATCGCCCAGATCAAGGCGCGCGCGATCCGCACCGGCTCCGAGGTCAGAATCGCGATGCCTTCGACGCTGTGATCTTCGAGCGCCTCGGACAACGGTCTAGGGTGTGGGTCGCGTTTCACTCTGATCGCCTCCAATCAGCGAGAGCTTCGCTTTCAATAGCGCGGGGTCGAGCACCATCCGCAATTCGGTCAGCGAGCGGCGCTGCAAACTCGCCTCGGCCTCGATATCCGCGAGCAGGCGGTCGAAGTCGGCCGGATGATCGGCCTTCAGTTGCGTGTAGATGCGCATGCCTTGTTGGGCCGCGGTTTGCGCATCGGAAAGCAGGCGCGCCTCGTTGCGAAAGCCGGGCGAAATGCCGGCTTCGAGCCGTTGCGTGCCGCCGATCGGACCGCTCGCGCGATACGCTCTCCACAAGCTCTGCGCGCGCAGCATCGAGTCCTGCGCACGAGCAAGCGCTTTGTCGTGCAATGCAGCGACGTCCTTCTGAATCGACTGCACGAACCACGCATCCGTTTGCGGATCGAGACTCGCGTAGAACGACAGCAGACGCTGGTCATAATCTTTGGCATCGCGCGTTTTCTGCAAATCGGTGTATTGATCGAACAGCGCTTTCTTGTGCGCCGATTCGGCCGCGAACACGTCGGACCAGGCGCTCGCCGGCATCGACTGCAAACCGGCCAGCGCCTGTTGTGCATCGCCACGCTGCCATGCGGCATCGACCCGATTCTGCTGCCTGACGATTTCCGCCGAAGGCAAGCGCGCGGCGGCCAGTTGCCGGAATTGCGCCTGAAACGGCGGCGTGCTGAAATGCGCCGACTTCATCATCGCGAGCAATGACGTCAATTGGCGGCTCAACGCGGCATCGAGCAATGCCGTGTATTGGCGCAAGTCCTCGCGTACGCGATCGAGGCCCGCAAGGCGCGGATAACGCTGCGCATAATCGTCGAGTACGGCCGGGAGTGCATCGGGTTTGTCGCGCGCAAGCTCGGCGCGAATCACGCCGTTCAGCCGATCGATTGCGGCAACATACACCGAATCGTCGCTTTCCAGCTTGCGCAAATGACTGAGCGCCAGCGCATAGGGCTCCGCGAACTGAGGCACGTAGCCCGCAATCCGGTCGAGCGCGCGCTGGTGCGTTCTCGCATCGTCGTTCCAGCGGCGCAGCAGGTTGCTGATCGTCGGTTCGTCCGCATACATGCGGATCGGCGCATCGACACCACCGCGCGCGACGACGAACCGCTCCAGATCGCCGACCCATTGCAATTCGCCGACCAGCGAGCCCGCGTCCGCATTGTTCGCGCTCAACGACTTCATCTCCTTGAGCCGCGCATCGGCCTGATCGAATTGCGCTTTTTGCAGCGTATCGAGCCAGCCTGGAAGTTGCGCCTTCAAGAGTGCTTCGCTCGCGAGCGCACTGATTTTCGTGTCCGTCGGATGATTGGCGAGATAACTCCGCGCAACCGTAACCGCGCTCGCGTACTCTCCGCTGGCGAGCAGGTTCTTCAACTCGCGCTCCGACGAGCCATGCAGATAAAGCGCGACACCCAGTCCGGCCAGTACGACGACACCCGCGCCGCCCCACGCCGCGATACGACGGACGTTCGTGCGTTCGCCGTCGGCGAGCGCCTTTTTGAATTCTCCGGCCAGCAGGCGCCAGCGCGACTGGCTTCTCACGGCATTCTTTTCATGCTTCGCCGCGTTCTTACCGATTGCGCCGCCGTGATTGCCCGCACCATTGGCGGCTTGCGCACCGTTTCTTCCTGAATAGGCCCCGTCGCGCTTTGCCTGCGCAGTCGCCACCTGTGCCGCCTCGTTCACCTCGTCCTCGCGTTGCAGCGCCGGATCGACGCAAAAGATATCGAGGAACGAATGCGCGGCGCCCACGAACGTGGTCTTGTCGGCATCGGCCGCGCTGTCCGCGGCCGGGTTCAGTGAAATCTGGGTCACGGTGGGCTCGACGTCAGGCTGTTTCTGTAGCGACACTCTGTAGACGAAATGATCGCCGCCAAATGCAACGACATCGCCGTCCGCGAGCGGCAATGCCGCTTCGTCGAGCCGCACGCCGTTCACGAACGTGCCATTGGTGCTGCCGAGATCTTCGACGAACAACTCGCCGCTCTTCAGAAACAGATGCGCATGGCGCCGCGAAATGTAATTGACCTGATGCGGATAGCGTTCCTTGTAACGCGAGAAAACCTCGTCCGTCTTGCTGACGAGAAATGGAAACGCGTGTACTTCGACCGGTTGCAGACCGAGGTCGTCGCGCTGCGGCGCGAGCAGCAGACGAAGCGCGCAAGACTCGCCGCTGCTCGCGACGATGCGCGCGCGCGGCTCGATGCCGGCGCGGTAGCGAAACTCGCCGCCGAAGCACAGCTCGTCGCCCGCGCGCACGCGCGCCGGCGTTTGTCGCACCGCGACGCCGTTCACGGTCGTGCCGTTCTTGCTGCCGAGATCGGCCACATACACCGTGCCATGCTCGATAAAAATGCGCGCATGACGGCGCGACAGACTCGCGGTCCACTGCGCGGGGTAATCGTTGAACGGTGCTTCGCTGCGGCCGACAGCAAACAGCGTGTCGACGATGCGGATCGCGTCGAACGACGGGCGTTGCGCGGACGCAACCGGCGACAGCACCACGTCGAAGGCAGCGTCCACTGTCGCGCGCATCTCAGCAATCGAATCTTCGCCGGCGGCCATTTTGTCTGGATCACTAAGCGTGTACCTGTCGCGATGGGAACGCGAAGGACACGGTGGAACAGGGACGAAGAACCACGGCGCAACGATGTTGTCGTGAGGAGCCGCGCGAACGCAGACCCCTAAAGAATTGTAAGTCACGCATGGCGAGTGTCAATTTCCATATCGTCTGCCGGGAACAGCACGGATGCGTCATTCGCGGCCTAAATACCCGCGCCGTACGCCACCACGCGGATTAGCTCAATGTTCCTTTACTTGTCTTTGACTTGCGCCTGCACGTCGACGCTCGGCCAGCCGCCGCCGAGCGCCTTGTACAGCAGTACCGTGTCGGACAGAATCTCCTGATGATTTTCGAGCAGCGCCTGCTGTGCGTCGAGTAGAGTCCGCTCGGTTTCGAAAACTTCGAGTTGCGATACGACGCCAAGCCGCAATTGCGCCTGAATCTGATCGGCCACGATCTGCAAACGCGCAACCTGCTGCAGCAATTCCTCGCGCTGCTGCTTGTGCGCGCTCAGATTGACGAGTGCGTTTTCGACTTCCTCGAACGCCCCCATGACGGCCACGCGATACTGCTGTTCGGCGACTTTCGATTGCGCCTCGGTCACTTTCACATGCGCACGCACGCCCGGATCGAGCAAGGGAATATCGATGCTCGGCATGATGCCGAACGTAAACGATTTCAACAGTTGATTCAGCGCGAAACTCGCCGTACCGCCTTGGGCAGTCAGGCCAATGCTCGGCAATTGCGCGAGCTTCGCCTGGCCGACGAGGTCATACGCCTCGAGTACCCGGAATTCCGCGGCGATCACATCGGGCCGTCGCGACAGCAATTGCGCGGGCAAACCCTCCGGCACGACCGGCAGTTTCACGCGTTCTTGCAAATGGCCCGGCGGCAGCTGGAATTCGCCGGCCGGCACGCCGATCAGTGTGCAAAGCGCGTTATTGGCGACTGCACGTGCGCGGCGCAATTCGTACAGGTCATGCGTCAACCGGTTGATTTCGGCCTGCTGCCGTAATACCAGGGTTTGCGGCACGAGGCCATTGCGCGCCTGGCCTTCGTAAATCGTCAGAATCTGCCGGTTCGTGCCGAGCGTTTTTTGCTGCTGCTCGATCTGATCGTCGAATTGCAGGATCTGGAAATAGGTGCTGGAAACATTCGCGACCAGTTCGAGATAACCGGCACGCCAATCCGCTTCGCTCGCATGAAATTCGGCCTTTTGCGCCTGCACGCCTTTTTCGACTTTGCCCCAGATATCGATGTCCCAGTTCACCTGGGTCGCGAGGTTGTACTGTTTCGTAAAAGGCAAGCCGGTGGTCTTCTGGAAATCGGCGCCCGCGCCAAGGTCCATGGTCGGCAAGGCCCCTGCCTTGGCTTCGCTGATCTGCGTGCTCGCGACGTCGATCCGCGCGGCCAACACCTGAATGTCGAAGTTGCCCGCAATCGCCTTGTCGATCAGCGTGTCGAGATACGGGTCCTGGAAACCCTTCCACCAGTCGCGCTCGATCGTCGCGGCAGCCGAGACCGGCGCGCCCTTCTGATCCGACCACGCTGTCTTTGCAGGCGTGTCGGGGCGCCTGTACGCCGGCATGCTGACATCGACACAGGCGCACAGCGACAGCGCGCAGACCGTTGCGGCACAAACGCCGCGCAGTGCACTGCCAATACCGCTCGATGCCGCGATCGCGGAAAGAGCGCGGCGGGAAGCCGAAGATTCAGGCAGCAAGGAATCGAGCAACGATGACACGATTGTCTCCGGTGGCACCCGCTTTATCCGCGAGAAAAACGGCGTTCGAGACCGAATCGCTGCCGCGCGGCTTCGGCCACGAAGCAGCGGAAATGTCGGCACGGGAAAACAGGCGGAAATCGAGCGGCAATCAGTCGAAAGCGCGAAGGGTGCGTGGAAAAGACGATTGAATAAGCGCTCTTTTAAGCAACTCGCTCGTGAAATGCGCACGCGCGGACACAATAAGGCGCGCGTGCGCCGCGTCGCTCAGGACACGAAGATGTTGTTGTTCGACGTCACATGCGGATCGATCTGCGTCGTCGTGCCGTTGACGAGCGCCGAGTTGTTACCGTTGGCGCTCTGGATATTCATCGTCGTGCTGATCAGTTGAGTCGCGTCGACGTTCTTGCTGTTGTTCGGCGCATACACGGGCGCGAAGCTGTAATACGACGACCACGGAGCGTAATAGCCGTTGCCGCCGCGCACGGCGCGCATGGCCTGGCTGTCGAGTTGCTCGGTGATGGACAGATCCTTGATCGTCAGCGTGTTCATGGTCAATCTCCTGGAAGGGCAAGCGCATAGTCCTGCGTTGGGAATCGAGCAACCTGTCTGCTCGGACGCCATTCACGCATGAGCTATGCCAACCGTGCTCTCCCTTCCGGTCGATACCTCGAAACGCCTGCTCGCAAAAGGCTTCAGCGAATCGGCAACATGGCTCGGAAACCTGGCCGATGGAAGATGAAACGGGAAGTGGTGGATTGCAGCCAACATCGCATTCGAAATGGTTGGCTGCATCGCGACAGTCGATCACGCGCGCTTCCGTACGTCATGCCATACATCGCTCAGCGCGCAATGACCGTGATCTTCTTCGAGTACACCGGCGGGTTGTGGGGCATATGCATGTCATCGCCCATCAACAATTGCAGCGTATGTTTGCCGGGCGGCAATTGAATCATCGTTTCCGTTTCGCCTGCGCCGAAATGCAGATGCTGACGATCCGAGGGAATCTCCTGGTCCATCGGCGGCAGGTCGGTGTCGATCAGCAGATGATGGTGGCCGGTATTCGGGTATTTGACGCCTTTCGGCGCGACACCCATGAAACGCAGGCCAAACCAGACGCGAAAAGGCTTGTTGGCCGGCACGACCTGGCCGTCGTTCGGATAGCCGATATAGGCATAGGCGCCGGGCGGCGCCGGCGTGGTGCCGGCCCATGCCGCTTCCGGCACGGCCCACGCCGTCAATGCCGAGGCTGCGAGCAGCGCCGCGGCCGCAATGATCTTGTCCATGAGGTCTCTCCGATGCCGCCGATCCGTTTCGAACGGAACGAACCGGGTGCGCTAGTCTTTCAGCACGGTGATGGTGATCTTCTTCGAATACACAGGCGGTACGTGCGGTACGTGATTGTGATCGCCGAGTATCAGTTGCAACGTGTGCTTGCCAGGCGGCAACTCGATACGCGCATCGGTTTCGCCGGCGCCGAAGTGCAGATGCTGCCGGTCCGAGGGAATCTCCTGATCGAGCGGCGGCAAGTCCGTGTCGATCAGAAGATGATGGTGGCCGGTATTCGGAATCGCAACGCCTTTCGGACACACGCCCATATTGCGCAAGCCCATGCGCACCCAGAGCTTGCCGCCATGAATCACCGCGCCGTCCGGCGGCCAGATGATGTACTCTTCCGCCCCCGGCGGCGACGGCGTCTGCTCGGCATAGGCGGCACCGCTTGGCCCGACGCTCGTGAATACCGCAACGGCCGCCACGCACAAGCTCATGCGCAATGCGCCGCCACGCGCGCGCGCCGCAAGCCGGCTGGAAAGATGGGGAATACGGGTTCTTCGCATCGCTCACTCTCCCGAAGAGGGGTCATGGCAGGCCCGGCTGCGTATGGCCTTCCGGGCGTTCCAGCGGCACGTCGCGAACCCGGATGTCCGGACTGCCGCCTACTTAAAACGACCATGCGGCGCGACTTTGTGAATCAGCTTAGGACGTAACTTGCGAAAAAGATACGCGATACTCGTTAACCGTATGACGCGCCGAGCGCTTCCGGACAGTGGTGACGTGCAAAGCGCGTGCTATCGTTATTGACAGGTTGCGGGTCAATGTCCGATAGCGGCATCGATGCTTCCCCGCCGTATTTCAGCGGATACCGCGAACCACGCGGTCCTCGAATGCCTGAATTCTGTCCGGTACAAACAGGATATGAAGATGTGGCGAAAATTCCTGCTGGTGTGCATGGCCGGGGCAATTCACGCGCAGTCGGGCGTCGCTATTGCCGCGACGGAACGTGAGAATATCGGCGCGAGTAGCGCGGTGAGTACTGTCGCGAGCGCGGTTGCGAGTACTTCGGCGGAGAGGAAAAAAAATGCGCCGATGTTCTCGCCACTTACTCCATCGCGCGGCAATGAGCACGCACGACGTATTGCGCTAGTAATCGGCAATGGCGAATACGGCAATCCTTTGGAACCGCTTCGCGACAACGCGCCGCGCGATGCCGAGGCGATGCGCGATGTACTACGCGCGCGCGGCTTCGACGTCATTTCCCGCACGAATGCGACCCCGTCGCAAATGCGGCAAGCCATCGACGAATTCGCAAAGCGCTTGCAAACAGGCGATATCGCACTGTTCTATTTCGCCGGGCACGCCCTGCAAATAGAACAGCAAACGCTGCTTGTGCCGGCGCAGCCCGAAGCAGACGCGCTATTGCACGCGCCTGCTTCACTGCTCAGGAGCGGCGTCGATCTGAATACCGTCCTGCATGCGATGCAATCGTCGCGCGCCGGCCGGCTCAACCTCGTGATTCTCGATACCTGTCTGAACAATCCATTTACACCCGCGGCGGCAACCATGAGTACCTCGGCGCTGCCTGCCAACACGGTGATTGCATATGCCACCGCGCCGGGCAGTTTTGCGGCGGACGGTCCGCGTCACGGCGTCTATACCGCCGCATGGCTGCGCGCACTGCGAAATGCGCCGTCGCAATCGCTTGCCGACCTGCTTCCACGCGTCGCCGCCGAAGTTCGCGAGGCAACGCACGGCGCGCAACAACCGTGGACCACGGCCACGCTTTCCGCCGTCGAGCCGGTAAGCGAAGACGCCGTGTCGCGACCGGGCGCATCGGATCGTGACGTCATCGCACTGCGCAGCCGCGGCCTTCTGCCCAAAGACAGCAACGAGCAATACGAAATCACGTTCTGGAATTCGATCAAGGACAGCAACTACCCCGCCGATTACGAGGCTTATCTGAAGGCCTATCCGGATGGCCGCTTCGCCACGCTCGCGCATGCGCGGATCGACCGGTTGCGCGCGGCGGCCGCCTCGAATGCGACGGTCGGTGCGGCGCCTGCGGCGTCCCCGGTTGCACCCGCGGCGAAAAGCAGCCAGGCTTCTCAAGCCGCCACGGTGGCACCCGCCACACGCACGACAACTACCGCACAAGCGAGTGCCGCAACCCCGGCGCCCGCCCACACAACACCGGCATCACCCGCACAACCCGCTCCTTCCGCGCCGCCGCCCGCCGCCGCTGCAACCGCCGCCCCGCTCGTGCAGAAAACCGTCGCCCATCCACCGACTGCCGGCGAAATACGCGATTGCGCGGCCTGTCCGATCATGATCGCGATACCCGCCGGTTCGTTCGCCATGGGCAGCAACACCGACGATCCATCGGAAAAGCCCGTTCATCACGTGAGCATCGGTGCATCGTTCGCGATCGGCAAATACCCGGTGACGGTCGAGCAATGGAATGCCTGTGTGGCCGCGAATGCATGTCAAAAGCTCACGCCCGAAAGCAATACCAACAAGGCCGCGCCCGCACGCGACCTCAGTTGGGACGACACGCAGCAATACGTCAAATGGCTCGCCAAAACCACGGGCAAACCATACCGCCTGCCCACCGAAGCCGAATGGGAATACGCGGACCGCGCCGGCACCACGACCGCGTACTGGTGGGGCGAACAGATGCGCAAGGGCACCGCCAATTGCAAGGATTGCGGCGACCCGTGGCACAAGGAAGGACCGGAGAGCGTCGGCTCGTACATGCCGAATCCGCTCGGCCTGTACGACATGAATGGCGGCGTTTGGGAATGGACCGCCGACTGCTGGCACAACTCGTATCAGGGCGCGCCCGCCGACGGCCACGCATGGGACAGCCCGGCCTGCGAAATGCGCGTCATTCGCGGCGGCTCGTGGCGCGAGGGCGGCAATTACATGCTCAGTGCGACGCGCTTCAAGTACAGCTCGGGCGTGCGTCAATCGCAGGATGGTTTTCGTGTCGTGAAGGATCTGCGCTAAGGCGCTTGAGCTTCGAGGCTACGCACAAGGCGCCGAAGCGCAGTTGCAATGCGCATCGGCTCGCGCGCTTACGATTGCGCCGGCGATTGCCATTCTTTCCTCGCAGGCTCGACTCACGGCATTGCGCATTCGCACTGCCCCCCTATCGCGACTTCACGGCATACGCGGCTTCGTCGTAATCGGCGCGAAATCCGCGAAGATATGGTCTTGCCCGTATTTACCGCCAATTTGTGCGAGTCGCGCATCGAGCGCACGCAGATAATCCGCGCGCGATTCGCTTTCCGGACGCAGCTTGTCGAAGAGTTGCACCGGCGTAATCAGCAGTACCACCATCTCCGAGCCGAATGGCTTCGAAATGATCCAGTCGTCCGCGCCGCCGATCGTCGCCGAGTAGTTCGGCGGCGCCTGATTGTCCTTCGCGCGTGGACTCGGCACCATGTGTACGACGCGGCCATCGAGCTGGTAATAGTCGACGCTCACGAACGAATCGAAGTTGGGCGTATTCACATCGACGACGAGCGCATCGCCATCGCTCAATAAACCGCTCGGTGGCCGCACGTGCAGCGCGGCGACGCGGCCCTCCTGCCAGTTACGCATCCAGTACGGCGCGAGCGTCTTGACGGTATCGCATTTGTCGTCGGCGAGCGGCTGGACGTCGAGCGTCAACGTATCGACGCCCGGCAACGCCGCCAGCGTGTCCTTCAGATGCGCGGCGCCATCACGCTGCGAGACGAAACCTCGCACCGTTAGCGCGTGATCCTGCACGCTTGCCGATAACGCCGAGCACGGCACCTGCGCGAGCACCGGTGTAATCGCGGCTAGCGTCAACGCGGGCTTCGGAGCGGGCGGCGGCGGTGAAGCCGGTGGCAACGGCGCAGACGAAGAAGACCCCGCGTTTGCCGATGCATTAGCTGCTTCATTCGTTACCGCGGAAGTTGCTCCAGAAGTTACCGCGGAAGCGGGCGACGTCTGCGCCGTACTGTTCGACGACACGATTGCCGACGCTCCGCCCACGCGATCGACCTGGTCGGTTCGCGGCTCGCTCTCGCGGCTCGGCCCGGAACGCAGCGCGAAAATGCCGACCGCCGCCGCGCAAACCACGGCGAGCCCCGCGAGTCCCGCCTTCGCGAGCGTGCCCGACTTCTCGGCGCGCGCTTCATTGTCGAACTCGGCGATAAAGCGCACGACGCTTGGCATCCGCGTCGCGCGATCGAACGACAGTGCAGCGCGCAGCGCGCGCCATTGCCGCGAGTCGAGATTCGGTGGACGCTGCGGCTTGAAATCGGCATTGCGCGCCTGCGTCGCGGACAGCCGATCGAACGGATGATGGCCGGTCAACAGTTCGTACGTGATGCAGCCGAGCGCATAGATATCGTCGCGCGGATCGGGCTCCCCATGCTCGATCATCTCCGGGCTCGCATACGCGGGTGTCAACGCGCCGAGCGTGCCGGGGTCGAATACCGTCGCATCGCTTTCCTCTTCCGGCCGCTGGAATACGCGCGCAATGCCGAAGTCGATCACTTTTACTTCGGCGTTCGTCGTCAGAAACACATTGGCGGGCTTGAAATCGCAATGGACGAAGCCGCGCTCGTGCGCATACGCGAGCGCCGCGCACATGCCGCGCACGATCGGCAGTGCCGCGCGCACCGGCATGCCCTGATAGCCGGGCGTGCGCAGCAACTGGCTGAGCGGTTTGCCGCTCAGGTACTCCATGGTCAGATAGACGATCGGCCCGTCGCGATCGAAGTCGTACACCGTGATGATGTTGCGATGCGCGAGCACCTGCGCCTTGCGCGCCTCGCGCTGCAACGCGACGAGCGAATTCGGATTGCCGCGGAACTGGACGTTGAGTACCTTGATCGCGAGATACGGCTTGCGATCCGACGCTTCGAGCTTGCGCAGATCGAGCGCCTTGTACACGGTGCCCATGCCGCCGACGCCCAGGCACTCCTCGAGCACGAAACGGTTGTTGAGCGTATCGCCGATGCCCTTGATCGTGTCGTGCGCGGAAGCATTGTCCGCCGTCCCCGAAACACCCGAAACGCCCGCAACACCGGCGCTGCCCGAACGCAGCGACGGAATCTCCACCATCGTCTGGATGCCGGTTTCCTCGCCGCCTGCCGCGACGTTCGATAAGCGCAGCAACTCGATGCGCCGCCGTACTTCCAGATACAACTCCTCGGGCAATGGCGTTTGCCGATGCGCGGCACCCAGCATCTCCAGCAGCTGCGTCGAGCCGAGTTGCTCGGTCTTCAACGCGCTGTCGAGCCGCGCGACGAACTCGTCACGAGACAGCTCGCCGCTCTGGAAGTCGTGAATCACACGCGCAAGGCTAGCCATTTGTGCGAAGCACCGCCGTTGCCGCTGGACCGTGTCGCATGCGACCGACGCCACGCGGGTCGATAGGAAACCTGTCGTAACCAGTTACATGTGCCGCTTCGATACTAGCTCCCGGTCCGCGCTTTCGCAAACCGGCAATGACCCTCGCGACGCCATGCACGCGCGTGACGCGAGTGTCGTATGCGAACCAACAGGATTGCACCGTCTGTCGGAGAGACACCACCGCTTGCCGCCCGATCAGCCGCGCGGACGCACGGCACGCCGGGACTGCTTCACGCCGGAACGCCCTGTTAATCGAGACTCCCGGCATTTCATCAGGATACTTGAGCAAATCTGGCACAGCCTGTGCATGAGTGATATCCGAGCAAACAGGTTGCTCAACACCACTCGCAACATTGCGATGACTTCTTTCTGGAGACTCACCATGAAAACGCTCATGATCAAGGATCTGTCCGTCACCGAACAACTCGACAGCCAGGCCATGCGTGCCGTGCGCGGCGGCTTCGGCCCGAGCCTGTACTACAACTTCAGCCCGATCGTCGCTCCGAACAACAGCAAGAACCTCACCGCCACGCAACTGATCAGCAACGAACTGAACCAGCAGAACGCCAACGGCAACAACGTTGCGTTCGCCGCCGGCATCACCTCGACGAACGATCCGTTCGTGACGTCGAACAACAACATCCACATGTAATGTGCGACGCGGCGAAGCACCCGCACACGCGGGCCGCTTCGCCGCACGCCATTCGTCTCCGCTTTTCGCGCACCCTTGGAGAAACATCATGTCATCCCTCATGATTCGCGATCTGCCCGGCACCCGCGAACTCGACCGCCTGGCCATGTCCGCGCTTGCCGGCGGCACCGGCAGCAGCGTGCCCGGCTTGCCGTTGGGCAGCCTCGCCGGCATTGCCAACGTCAACGTGACGGTGAACCAGAGCCTCTTCCAGCAGCAAAACGTGAACGTCGCGGCACTCAACAACATCGGCGTGATCGGCGCGGGCTTCGTGCCGCTGAAGCTCAACGTCGACCCCACGCTGTGGGGCGCCAACTACGCCGCCGTGTAAGCGCATGCAGCAGCGCGAGAACGGGGGTTCCGGCACTGCCGCTGTATTGACATGCCCCAGGCCGCACACGGATTTCCTATACTCGAAGTGCGTCGAGACCTCAGTACATCGAACGACAGGCCAAACATTCCGCCAACGCGGCGGCCGGACCCTCAGCGGACCGAGCCGCCCTATTGCTTTTCTGGAGCCGTCATGACCAAGCTCGTCATCAAGGACCTGACCGAAAACGTCGAACTCGACCGTGAGGCAATGGCCGCGATCGTCGGCGGGGCGCGCATCGGGGCGCGCTCTAATCTCGCCGCGCCGCTCGTGCCGGCCGCAACGCGTGTCGTCGACTATCCGCCGGGCTTTCCCGCTGCGCATCTGCCTATCGGCAATCCCGCCCTGAAGCCGAAGCGGTAACGCCGCCGGAACCGCCCACCGCTTTTCATCGCCACGGCACGCGCGCTTCGCGCGTGCCGTTTCCATTTCAATCCCACTTTCCACCATGCGTCGTGTCACTGTCCGCTTTTCGCGAAGCGGTGCCATGAACCCACCACGCGCGCGCAATACGTGGGCTTCGCGCGAACACTTCGCCTCGCATGCGTCGGCCTGATCCGCACGATTCGACGAGGCGGGCGCGCGCATCCCCGTCTGGATGCGCATGGCGGCGAGTGACCGCTTTTCCGCATCACGTCCCGGCACGTTGGCATATGCCTTGCAAAAATCCAGACGGGCGCCGCATTGTGCTCGCCTCTCGATCTCAAGGAGTAATGCCATGAAAACCACTGTCATCATCAAGGACCTGCCGCATCGCGCAAGCGACGCATCCGCCGAAAAAGCCCTCACCGTCGAGCAGATGAAAATCCTGCGCGGTGGCCGCTCGGTGGTCGTCACCGTGGACGGTACTTCGACGGGTCACGTCGACGATTGGGGCATCAATACCGCCATCTTCGAAGGCCGTATCACCGGAACCTATCTATAGGACGCGCGAAGTGTCCGCAATTGGAAAGAGCGCACCCGCCTGATGTTCTTTTGTGTGAGACGGGCGCCGCTCCGGCCGCATAGCCGCTCGTGGGGCGACGGCCCTACCGGCGGTGTCGGCCGCGTACCGATCGTGGCGATCGTGCGGCCGATTGCCGATGTGCGCTAGCCCGCATAACCGTCGATCAACTGCTCGAACAGATCGGCGTCGCCCATCTGGCCGCCTTTGAGCATGATCTCCATGCCGTCGAGTTCGGCGCGATCGGAATGCAGACGGCACACGGTCACGCCCGCCGAAAGCGGCGCGAGATAGGACAGTCCCCACGCGTCCAGCGCACGCACCGCAAAGCTCGACGTATCGCCGCCCGCGATGCCGATACGCTGCAATCGCACCGCGCCGAGTACCTGTTGCAATAGAGTCGCGCACGCATGCGCGAGTTGGGACGGTGGCGTGGCTTCGTTTTCGTTGTCGGCATTCGCCGTATTTTCGCCACTCGTCGCCTGAGCGACTGGCGTCGCGTGCGATACCTTTCGTGTCGTAAACGCCAGCACGTTGCGCCCGTCGCGCAAGGGTCCGGCAATGGCCGCGACACGATCCGCCAGATAGGCCGCTGCCGTATCGCCCGTCATCTTGTGTGGGTCGAGCTCTACTCGCAAATAGGAATGCGCGGCGCCGATCTGCACTTCCGTCAAGGGCGAGAGGCTGCCGGCCAGCACGAATACGGGGCCGCGTGCGCGCGCCAATGCTGGGGTGGCCTCGTTCTCTACATCGGAATTGCCGCGCACTCCACACGCCGATGCATAAGCCTGCGCAACGCTGCTCGCCCCGACCGCGAGCAATGGCGCCGACCTCGCCGCATAATGCACGATGACCTTGCCGATGGCACGCAAATGCGTATCGTCGAGTACATCGAACAGCAACGCGTCGGGCCGTACCTCGGGCTTCGTATCGAGTTCGCGGCGTACCTCGGCCTGCAATGCCGCTTCGCCTGCCGCATAGCACCGCCAGTCGATCGACCGTACCCGCTCGATACCCTGGCGTTGCAGATGCACACGCAGGTCCGCTTCGTTCATCGGCGTGACGGGATGGCGGCTCATCGTCGGATGACGGTCAATCCGATAGATCGAGGGCTGTTCGTCGTCCGCGCCCGCCGCGGCGAACAGTTGACCGAACACGCAATAGCGCCGCAGATTCGGCTGCCCGCCGACGATCGCAACGAGTTCATTCGCACAGTACTCGCGCAGCGTGCGAATCGCCACGCCGATGCTGCCGGTATGTGGCGCGCTATCGAAGGTCGAGCACACCTTGTAGTGAATCACGCGCGCACCGAGCGCGGCGAATGCGGCGCCGACACGCGCAAGCTCCTGCTGTTGCGCGGGCGGCGCCATCGTGCGCGCCGCGCCCGCGACGCCGATTGCGTCGAGTTGACCCAGCATCGACAGACGCGCCGCATCGGGCGGCGTGAAAAACAGCATCGCGCGCAAGCCCGCGCGCGCGAGATGCGCGAGCGTATCGGTCGCGCCGGTGAAGTCGTCGCCGTAGAACGCGTAGTCCGGTCCCGTATCGCAAGAGCCGTTCATCTCTTCTGCGCCTGGCATCACGCTCAACCCCGGCCGCCGAAGAACGTCAGCGCGCGCTGCAATTCCGGCATGTTCTGCGCGTAATTCGCGAGCGGCGTGCCGGCTTGCACCGCCGCCCACGCCTGGCGCACGCTCTGAACGCCCGCAGCCGGACCGTCCGGATGCGCGAGAATGCCGCCGCCGCACATGAAGAGCAGATCGATCGAATGCACGGCGTCGTATGTCGCTTGCGCGGTACCCGCCCATTGCCCCGACGAAAACGCGGGCAGCACGCTGTCGTCGCAGCCGGGCGCGAGCGGCAGCGCGCAGTCGCGCGCCGACTCGATCACCTCGGCGTCGCTCTGCGCGAATTTGCCGGCCAGCCCATGCACGTGCATATGATCGACACCGGCGAGACGCCAGAGCGTCTGATACGCCTGAAACGATATGCCGAGCGCCGGGTCGCGCGACATCATCCCGTAGCCGTTGCGATGCGCATGCAGCACGAGCGGCGTGGCACGGCGCAACGTCTGGATCGCCGAGAAGCCGCACCAGTTGATGCTCGCCATCACGCAGCTACCGCCCTCGCGCTCGACGAGGTCCGCATGACGGCGCATGGCGTCGAGATCGTCGGTAATGTTGAAGGCGACCATCACGGGCCTGCCGCTGCGTTCGCGATAGGCGCGCACCTCGGCCATGACGGCGCGCACGCGTTCGGCAAGCGGCGCATGCGCAGGGTTCGCACAAACTTCGTCATCCTTGATGAAATCGACGCCCGCCTCGCACAACTGGCGCACGAGTGCGGCCGTTTCGTCCGCGCTGAGGCCGACGTTCGGCTTGATGATCGTGCCGATCATCGGCCGGCCGCTGACTTGCGTCAGCGCACGCGTGCCGGCCACGCCATGACGCGGCAACTCGAAACGCGCACGATACGCGGCCGGCAAACGCAGCGACAGCAGCCGCATGCCAGTCACTTCGCCGAGGTCGTACAGATTGCCGGCGACGGTCGCGGCCAGCGTCGGCAGATTCGCCTCGATGTTGGCCAGCGGAAATGACAGCGTGATGCGCGCGCGCCGCCACGGCCCCGGCGTGCGCTGCCGCGTGAGCCATGCGCTCAGCAGACTCGGTTGCGCGGCGGCTTCGAGCTCTTCGATATGCAGCACGTTGGCGCGGCTGCGCGCGCGCAGTGCATCGGATTCGTTCGCGACCCGCACGAAGGTGCCGCTCGATTGCTCGCCGGCCATCACGTCCGCGACGCGCGCGGGATCGAGCGGCGTTTCGATCAGATAGTCGGCTTCGAGCGTATCGCTATCGACTGGCCGCTGCGCCTGAATAACGTTCATAGCGTGCTCAGATCGGGAAACGGACGCACCGGCTCGCGGCCGTCCCAGTCGCGCGAGGCCGCGTAGATCATGTCGAACAGCTTGCCCTTCGGCCCCGCGACTTCCGATAGTTCAACCACCGTGCCCGGATGATTCTCGGTATCGAAGTAGACGAAGCGGCCGTTGCGCCCCACCTCGCCGCTCATCGCAACCTTGAAGCCCTGCTCCTGCAGACGCGCGAGATCGGCGTCGAACGACGTGGTCCAGTACGCATTGTGCTGCAAGCCCGTATGGCCCGCGGCGAGAAAGTCGCGATACATCGAGGGCGCGTCGTTGCGCGTCTGGATCAATTCGACCTGCAACGGTCCCGAGTTCGCGAGCGCAACCGAGTTGTGCACTTCATAGCGCTGCCCGCGATACGTGTAGTTTTCGATCGGCACGCGTTCGTTGTAAAACCACGGGCCCACGCCGAGCACGCGGCTCCAGTAGTCCATCGCGGCCTCGATATCGCGCACCACATAGCCTGCCTGCCGGATTTCGCCAAAGAAACGACTCATGAAACTCTCCCGTTGCTGCGGGTTTTGAAGGACGAGCGACACCCCGGCGCCGCGCAACGCAGCGCCCGAATGTCAGTGAAGTAAGAACTGTCTAGAGGAATCCGATCGATAACCACGGAATCGCCGCGACGAGCAGCAAACCGAAGATCAACGCGCTCATATAACCGATGATCGGCCGAATGCCCGCATCGGGATTGACCTTGCTGATCGCGCACGCCGAGTAGTAACCCACGCCGAACGGCGGCGAGAACAGGCCGACACCCATCGAGAGAATCACGACAATCGCGTAATGCACTTCATGCACCCCGGCGAGCCGCGCGATCGGAAACAGCAGCGGCCCGAACAATACGATCGCGGGAATCCCTTCGAGCACGCTGCCGAGCATCACGAACACGACGATCGAGATCGCGAGAAAACCGTACGAGCCGCCCGGCATCGAACCCATCAGTTGCGCAAGGTCCTGCGAGAAGCCCGATTGCGTGAGCGCCCAGGCCATCGCGGTCGCGCAGCCGATGATGAACAGAATCGCGCCCGACAGCGTGGCCGCGTCGACAAGCATGCGGCCGAGCCGGCGCCACTCGAAGCGCCGGTAAATCAGCAGCCCGGCCAGCATCGAATAGACGATGCCGATCGTCGAGACCTCGGTGGCCGTTGCAATGCCTTCGACCACGGCCAGGCGAATCACGAACGGCAAGGCAAGCGCGGGGAACGACACGACGAACATCCGCCCGATCTGTTTGCGCGTGTAACGCTGCGCGCCGCTCAGGTCTTCCTTGCGATAACGCCACCACACGACGACGCACAGAATCAGCGCCAATACCGCGGCCGGCAACATGCCGGCCGTGAACAGCGCGGAAATCGACAGCCCCGTTACCGAGCCGATCGTAATCAGCACGATGCTCGGCGGAATCGTTTCGCTTTGCGCGCCGGTCGTTGCGAGCAAGGCAACGAGGTCGCCTTCGGAGGCACCGCGCTTTTTCATCTCCGGAAACAGCACCGGTGCGATGGCCGCCATGTCCGCGACTTTCGAACCCGAAATGCCCGACACCAGGTACATTGCGCCGATCAGCACGAACGACAGGCCGCCGCGCACATGGCCGACGAGGCTCGCGAGAAATTCGATCATCGCACGCGCCATGCCGGTCATTTCGATCAGCAGGCCGAGAAAGACGAACAGCGGCACGGCGAGCAGCACGAGATGCGACATGCCCTCGTCCATGCGGCCGACCATCACTTCGAGAGGCGTATAGGTCGAGAGGCCGAGATAACCGAATGTCGCGAGTGCGAATGAAAAGCCGATCGGCACGCCCGAGAAAATGCCGACCGCCACCACGCCGACGAAAAAGATCACGAGGTTGGCTTTGCCGAGCGTCTGAAACCAGTCTCCCGCGAACACCGCCACCGCGCCGAGCAAGGCGGCAATCGCCAGCACGATCAGCACGTCGAGCACGCGGCTCACCTGCGCGAGGCGGATCACGCCGACCAGCAGCATCAACACCGCGCCGATCGGCAAGGCCAGCGCGCGCCACGCATTGCTGATCTGCAAGGCGGGCGTGACGATCGCCGCTTCGCCCGACGCGTAATCGTAAGCCGGCGCAATCAATAGCGCGAGCAAGGCGATCGACGCGACGATCGCGAGCGTATCGACGAACGCGCGCGCTCGCGGCGACAAACGGCTGACGAGCGCCGTCATGCGCATATGTTCGCCGCGCCGCAACGCGAGCACGGCACCGAGCATCGCGAGCCACAGAAACAGAATGCCGGCCAGTTCATCGGACCACACGAGCGGCTCATGCAATACGTAACGCGACACGACACCCGCCAGCATCACGACGATTTCGATCGCGAGCAAGGTCGCGGCGCACACTTCGACGAGCGCGATCAAACCGCGATCGAAACTGCGCAGCCAGCGCCGCGGCAGGCTCGCCGCGTGCAACGGCGCAGCCGCTTCCGCCGGATTCAATGCGTGATTCGACATCGTGCTGTCTCCTTGCGGCCGCGCGCCGCGCGTCGTCCGATGCTCGCCGGAACCCGGCGCGCTCACGCGAGCTTACCGACCGATTGCTCGAGCAGATCCCACACGTCGTTGCCGAAGCGGCCTTTCCATTGGCTATAGAAACCGGCCTGACGCAGCGCGGCACGAAACGTGTCGGGCGACGGACGATTGATCGCGAGACCCTTGCTTTGCAGATCGGCGACGGCCGCATCGTTCAGCTTGCGGACGTCCTCGCGCTGCTTGATCGCCGCCTGGTTGAAGGCGTCGCTCGCAATCGTCTGCAGGTCTTTCGGCAAGCGCTGCCACGCGCGCTGGTTCAGCACGAACCAGTAGCCGTCCCATTGGTGATTGGTCAGCGAGCAGTACTTCTGTACTTCGTAGAGCTTGGCAACCAGCACGATCGGCAGAGGATTTTCCTGCGCGTCGACAATGCGCGTTTGCAACGACGAATACACTTCGCTGAATTGCAGACTGGTCGGCGCCGCACCGAGCCCCTTGAACAGATCGATACTGAGCGGACTCACCGGCACGCGAATCTTCAGTCCGCGCATGTTCTGCGCGTTGACGATCGGCGCGGTGCTCGTCGTGGTCTGACGAAAGCCGTTGTCCCACATCTTCTCGAACGATTCGAGCCCGGCTTTCTGCATCGCCCCGCGCACATAGGCGCCGAGCTTGCCGTCCATCGCGCGCCATACCTGGTCGTAATCGGCAAACGCAAAGCCGACCGCATTGATCGCGACCGACGGCGCAAGCGTCGATACCACGAGCGCCGACGGCGTGAACATTTCGATGCCGCCGCTGCGCACCTGCGCGAGCATGTCGGTATCGCCGCCCAACTGGTTATTCGGGAAGATCCGGATCTCCATGCGCCCTTTGGACGCCTCGCGGACCTGATTCGCCGCTTCCTGAGCGCGCACGTTCAGCGGATGCGTGAGCGGCAGGTTATTGCCGTACTTGAACACGAACTCCGGGCCGGATGCCGCACGTACGATCGCCGGGAATCCCAGCGTACTGGCCACCGGCACGGCGGCTGCGGCACGCAGCAGGCTGCGTCTCGCGAGGTTGGTCATGAGCGTCTCCTATCCCATGCATGGGGTTTGCTGCTTATAATTGATGTGACTGTCGAATCCATCAAAATTCATCATCACCCGCTGCAACGCGCTGATTTCCGGTCAAGCGCGTTGCGATGTCGTGCGATAGCTGCAAGACTAGGCGCTCGCGGCAACCGCTGTCAAACCGCGAGCTTGATGTTTTTTGATGGACCTCATCTGTTGAGGACTGCCATGTCAGAACCGGGTCATCTCACCGGAACCGCGCCGCTCAACGCGCGCGCACGCATTCCCGACATTGCGCGCGCGGCCGGCGTATCGACCGCCACGGTCGATCGCGTGCTCAACGGCCGCGAAGGCGTGCGCGCCGTCACCGCGCAGCGCGTGCTGCAAGCGGCCGCGCAGCTCGGCTATCTGCTTACGCCGGATGCGCCCACCGTCGCGACGGCAAGGCCGATGCGCATCGCGTTTCTGTTGCCCGCAGGCACCAATCGCTATCTGCACATGCTCGGCGACTACATCGAATTCGCCCATGAACAGTGGAGCGCATTGGACATGAAGTGCCGCGCGCACTACGTCGAGAGTTTCAATCCGAACGAACTCGCGGACCGTCTGCTGTATTACGGGCAACGTGCCGATGGTGTCGTGTTCATGGCGCTCGAACATCCGGTCGTGCGCGACGCGGTCAATACGCTCGCGGACCAGGGCGTACCGGCGATTACGCTGATTTCGGATCTGTCGAATTCGCGGCGGCTCGCGTATGTCGGCATCGACAACCGTTCGGCGGGACGCACCGCGGCGTTGCTGTTAGGCCGTTTCATGGGCCCGCGGCCGAGCGGCAAGATTGCGATGCTGGCGGGCAGCCTCAACTATCGCGGGCATGAGGAACGCGAAATCGGCTTTCTGCATCTGATCGAATCGACCTTTCCGCAAGTGCGCGTCATAGGACTGCGCGAAGGTCACGACGATAGCGAGCGCAACTATAGGCAAACGCGCAAGCTGCTCGAAGAGCATCCCGATCTCGCGGGCATCTATAACAGCGGCGGCGGTTCGGATGGCGTCGCGCGCGCGATCGTCGAAGCGCGTTCGGAACAGAAGATCCTGTTCATTGGACATGGCTTGACGCCCGATACGCGCGCATTGCTGATCGAAGGCACGATGGATGCGCTGATTACGCAAACGCCGCAAGCCATGGTCGGCAACTGTCTGCGAATTTTCCGCAACGTGCACGAGAAACGCGATGCACTGAGCGACGTGAAGCCGGTGCAGTTCAGTATCGTGTTGCGCGAGAACCTGCCTTGATGGCGGGCGATTCGCGGTATGCAGGGGCAGAGGCCAGGGTGGGGGCAATGCAAATGCAAGCCTTGCGATAGTCGCTTGCGATGACATGCGTCCATGCCCGGCGGGCGCGCCTTCCGGCACGGGTAGCGCCGGAATTCGCCCGCGTGCCGCCTTCCTGTGAAGACGGCGAGACACCGGAGCGCGGCTTGTGGCCGCAACAGACCGCTGAGCGCGAGACCCGCGGCCCGGACGGTTGTCCCGGGCATGAATGCATGGAGAAAATATACCGGGAGCCCCGCTGGATAGGCTTCTTAAAGACATCGCGTTGCGGTGCTGCTTCGGGACGATCTACATCTATAATGAATTTTTAAGGAATATTCTTCCATTCACGCCAATGACGACCCGAAACCGCCCGCTCGACCAGCTCGATCGCAAGATCATGCGCGCGTTGCAGAAGAACGCTCGCCTCAGCAACGCGGAACTCGCCGAGCTGGTCGGCATGTCGACCACGGCCTGCTGGAATCGCACGCGCCAGCTCGAAAGCGAAGGCTATATACGCGGCTATGTCGCGTTGCTCGATCAGCAGAAACTCGGTTTCGCCGACATCGTGCTGCTCGAAGTCACGCTCGACCGCCACGACGACGACGCGCTCGCGCGCTTCGGCGCCGAACTCGCGACACTCAGCGAAGTACTCGAAGCGTATCTCGTGTCCGGCGACTACGACTATCTCGTCAAGGTCGCCGTGGACGGCACCGCGGGCTACGAGCGCTTCCTGCGCGAAAAGCTCTACAAGATCGCAGGCATTCGCCATAGCCGCTCGATGTTCGCGCTGCGCTGCATGAAGAGCATTCCGTCGATTGCGATCTGAGCACACGCCGTACTTCAATGCGCGTAGATCGGACCAAGGCCGATGATGTCGGGCTGGTCCGGCGCCGCGCGATTCATCGGCGCATACGCCTGTGAACCCGCGGCCGAACTGCCCGAGTTGCTCTGCGCCACGCCGCCATATGCATTGGCCGCTGCGTTGTTGCCGGCATTGATGCGTGCCTCGGCCGCCTCGATGTTGCGCGGGTATTGCGCATTGTCGCTCGCGGGGTTGTAGCCGGCCTTCTGCAACTGGACCAGTTCCGCGCGCACTTCGGCACGCGTGACTTCATGTTGCGATTGCGCGAACGAAGCGACAGGAACGGCAACGAGAGCGGCGACGATCAGCGATTGAACGAATTTCATGAGTTCTCTCCAGATATCTGAATACACGGGATTCAAGGGTTGAGCGGAACACCGGACCACCGAAGCCGATATGCCTTCATGTCCCGCCTGATTCACGCAACGTTGCGAATCAACCTTGCGTGAAGACATTTGAGCGCGCCAACGTATCTGGAATGTTTTCGTTTCTCCCCTTTATGCAAGCGTATTTGTCTACGTACGAGGCTGATACATTGCGATACAAAAAGCGGCTCTGCGTGTTCCCTGCTTTGTCCACTAATCTTGTTCGCACATCTCGCTCTCACATCTCGTTCGCGACTCGCGCCCATAAAAAAACCCAGAAGCCGGTGTTGAACTCCTGGGGTTCGGATCTGAAACCGCAATAGTCAGCCGGCACTCGCCGGCCCGCATTACGTCATACGCGTCACATCGACAATAGCCTGCGCAAATGCCTTGGGCGCTTCCTGCGGCAGGTTATGGCCGATACCACCACTCAGATTGCGGTGCTCGTATTTGCCGGTAAACTTCTTCGCGTACGCAGCCGGTTCCGGATGCGCCGCGCCGTTGGCATCGCCTTCGAGCGTGATGGTCGGCACGGCAATGGCCGATGCCGTCGCGAGACGCTTTTCGAGTTCGTCGTATTGCGGCTCGCCCTGCGCGAGACCGAGACGCCAGCGGTAGTTGTGAATCACCACAGCAACGTGGTCCGGGTTATTGAACGATGCGGCGGTACGCTCGAACGTCGCATCGTCGAAGTTCCATTTCGGAGAGGCCGTGTGCCAGATCAGCCTGTTGAAGTCGTGACGGTTCGCCTCATACCCGGCGCGGCCGCGCTCCGTGGCGAAATAGAACTGATACCACCAGGCCAGTTCGGCTTGCGGCGGCAACGGCGCGCGGTTCGCTTGCTGGCTGCCGATCAGATAACCGCTCACCGAGACCATCGCCTTGCAGCGTTGTGGCCACAGCGCCGCGATGATGTTCGCCGTGCGTGCGCCCCAATCGAAACCGCCGAGCACGGCCTTGTCGATCTTCAGCGCGTCCATCAGATTGACGATGTCGACGGCAACCACGGCCTGCTGACCGTTGCGCGGCGTGTCGGCGGAAAGGAAACGCGTCGGGCCATAGCCACGCAGATAAGGAACGATCACGCGATAACCCGCGGCCGCGAGCAGCGGCGTCACCTCGGCGAAGCTGTAGATGTCGTAAGGCCAGCCATGCAGCAGAATCACCACCGGCCCGTTTTGCGGACCCGCTTCCGCATAGCTGATATTGAGCGTGCCGGCATCGATCGAGCGAATCTTCTCGAACGAAGTAACGCGCGGCCCCGCTTTCGCGATGCCGGTCGCGTCGGTCGACTGCGCATGCGCGATTCCGCTCAGTCCCAGTTCGAGCAGGCTGATACCCGCCACGGCCGTTCCGAGAAAACGACGGCGCCGACTATTGATCTGATCCGACATGCTGATTCTCCTTGAATGACTCATCCGGCCCGTGCGCCCGTCTCTCGTGCAGCGGCAAAAATCGACGGCATGACGATGCCACCGCACGCAATCGCAACGCGAACGGAACGAGCATGAATGGGTAAACGCGGTAAGGGTGGTAAAGGCGGTAAAGCGCAACCGCGCGAATCTGAAACGCAGTGCTTTGCCGGCAGGACCGGTGAATTGCCGCTGTCGCAAGGCTTAGATACATAATGGCAGCCCCAACCACTGACAGCAAGAGCAACTAAGTTCACATATCGTTGCCCAATGAGCAACGCATTAACCGCGGTCGAGTGAGCCCATGCGAGAGATCAACCAGCAACGCCTTCGGTACTTCAACGAAGTCCTGACCCACGGCACGATTCGCGGCGCAGCCGAGAACCTCAATACGTCGCCGTCGGTGATTACGCGGCAGATCAAGCTGCTCGAAGACGAACTCGGCACCGTGCTGTTCGAGCGTCAGCCGCGTGGCGTCAAGCCGACCGAAGCCGCCATGCACCTGCTCGAATTCTGGCGCGGCTACCGCTCGCAGCAGGAGAAGCTCGAAGATCAGCTGCATGCGCTAAAAGGTCTTCAGCGAGGGCATATCCGGCTCGCGGTCAGCGAAGGCTTCGTCGATACGCTCGTCGACAACGTGCTTGCGCCGTTCTGTGCGCAATATCCGGAACTGGAAATCGCCATGGACATGCTCGCGGTCGATGCAATCCAGGAAGAAATCGCGGAAAGCCGCGTACATATCGGGCTCGCCTACAATCCGCCGCCGCATCCGCGCATCGAGTCCCGCGCCAGTTGTTCGCAACCCGTCGTGCTGTTGTTGAGAAGCGATCATCCGCTCGCTAAAAGGAAACGCCCCGCCACGCTCGACGATCTGCGCGCCTACCCTCTTGCGCTGATGCCCTCGACATTCGGCATTGGTCATGTCGTCAAGATGACCGAATTGGCGGAGAACGTTTCGATCCGCGCGACGCTAACAACCAATTCGCTGAGCGGACTCAAGCGATTCGTGACGATGGAGAACTTCATGACGCTGATCGGCGAATTCGCCGCATACCGCGAAATCGCGAGCGGCGAATTGACCACCGTGCCGGTTGTGCATCCGCTCTTCTCGGGCGCACAGGCGCGAGTACTGGTCAAAGCCGGCCGGCCGCTCGCCCCGGCTCCGCTCGAATTGCTGCGCTGGATTCAGGAGCGCATGCCGATGTTCTCGCCGCCTGAAACGAAGAAACGGGCGGCGAGACCATCGGCAAATACGGCACGAAAGCGCAAAACTCGCTGATCGCACGTTCGCACAGCGCGTAAAGGCGCATCCACGCTGCGTCCGCCCGCCGTTTTGTGTCGCAATGTATCTACCCGGTACGCAGACACAAAACATTGCACACGCCTCATTCCCGCGACATAAACCAGATACGCGCGGGCGTTCCAATACGGCCATACCCGCCCACCGGAACGCCCACCATGCACAGCACGCTCGAAACGCCGCTCGCCCTGCTCGCGGGCCTGCTCACGATCGCATCGCCCTGCGTCCTGCCGGTCATGCCGATTCTGCTCGGCACGTCGGTCGAACAGCCGAGCCGTACACGACCGCTCTTTATCGTCGCCGGCTTTATTCTGACTTTCGCGTCGTTCGCCTTGCTGCTAGGCGCGGTGTCCAGCACCGTCCACGTCGCGCAGCAGGTGCTGCGCAACACGGGTATCGCCTTGCTCGCACTGTCCGGCCTCATGCGCGTCTGGCCCCGGCCCTACGACTGGCTCGTCGCGCGAGTGCAGGGGCCGCTCGAACGCATCGGCGCGGCCATTGCACCGGGCAGTCAGCCCGGCAGCGGCAACGCCGGCGGCTTTGTGCTCGGCATGTCGCTCGGCGCGGTATGGACACCCTGCGCGGGCCCCGTGCTCGCGTCGATCCTCGTGCTCGTGGTCAAGGCACAGGACCTCGGCTGGTCGGCGCTGCTGCTCACGCTGTATGCGATCGGCGCCGCGATTCCGATGCTCGCGATCATCTACGGCGGACATTACGTGACCCGGCATGTACGCGCCGTATCGCGCCATGCGCATCGTCTGCAACAGGTATTCGGCGTACTGGTGATGCTGACGGCACTCGCCATCTATCTGCAATACGACGTGCTGCTGTACACCCGGCTCGCCGCGCTTTTCCCCTCACTCAAAGGACTTTGACATGAACGCCCGACTCAGGACATTCGCTCTTGCCGCCGCTTTCAGTGCATTCGCCGCGACGGCCGCCACCAGTACTGCCGCCATCGCCGCGCCATTGGAAAACGATCCGCCCGCGCCGGAGTTCACCGGCATCACGCAATGGCTCAATAGCGAACCGCTGAAACTGCAGCAATTGCGCGGCAAGGTGGTACTGGTCGATTTCTGGACCTATAGCTGCATCAATTGCGCGAACACACTGCCGTATGTGAAAAGCTGGAACCAGAAATACAAGGATCAGGGACTCACGGTCATTGGCGTGCATACGCCCGAGTATCCGTTCGAGCGCGACACCGGTAACGTGAAGACCGCGATCAAGCGGCTCGGCATCAGCTACCCGGTCGCGCAGGACAATCAGTATGCGACGTGGAATGCCTATAACAATCAGTACTGGCCCGCGTTCTATCTGATCGACAAGAAAGGGCAGATCGTCTATTCGCACTTCGGAGAAGGCGACTATGCGCAGACCGAGGCAAAGATTCAGGCGCTGCTTGCGCAGAAGAGTTGATGCGACATTGCCGGAGAAACGGTGTTCAACAAAGTGGGATTTGTCGCTCGCTGAATGAAAGAAGCTCACCGGTGCCTGAACAATCGGACACAGGTGGGCTTACCGTTCGACGATGATTGCGCGACTATTCGATGAACCGGCTAGAACAGATAATTGGCGAACAGGCCGTACGTTATCTGACTTGTCTTCTCGGTGATCGGGCTGTCGCCCGCATCGCCGCGCAGCCATGCGAACGAAACGCTCGCGCCGACATTCCAGTGTGCCGCGATCCGATACGCGCCGTTTATCGAAAAGCGCAACTGGTTCAGACCGGAACCGGCCGAGAACTCCGGCAGTCCCGAGCGTGCGCTCTGCTCCGACGTCACGCCGAAATAGGTCTGGTTGTACTTGCTGCTCGCCCAGGTCAAACCGGGCCCCGCGGTGAGCGTCAATTGCGGAATCGGCTGATAGCGGCCGAGCACGTCGAAGGTCGCGACCGTGCCGCGATCGTTGCCGGCGATATCGGTCAATACGCTCGCGCGCGCCGAAATGAACTGATAGGTATAGACGCCGAACAGTTCGGCATGCGCGGTACGCTTGACGTCGCCGAGACCGCGCAGCCGCGCGTCGTCGGACTCGCTGCGCGGCTGGATGAAATCGTAAGTCAGGGCCGCGCCGATGCGCCAGTTACTGTCGCGATACAGATAGCCGCCGAGCGACAGCAGCGAAGCCGCATCCGGATTGGCGCCGATAAAGAAGCGGTCGTAATTCGCGCTGACCGTCGGCACCACTTCCCATTTCGTGCCGCTCGCGCCGGGGAATTTCGGCATGTTCACCACCCCGGCTCCAACGGAAAAATGCCACGGGCTTGCGCCGGCTCCGGATGCCTGGGTGATTTCCGGGGCGCCGACCGAATACAGACTTTCCGACAGGCCCAGCGTATCGTCCGCCATCGCGGCAACGGCGAACAGCGACAACGCGGAGCCGGCCAGCACCTTGGTCATGCGTGGCGTGGACACATCAATCATCTCGGTTTCTCCGTGGAAAATTAACAGGACGATGTAATGGCACCGGTCCTGACGTCGATTGCGTAATACCGATGCTGTGCTGCAACTTAATTCCGCGGAAATGTCTTTTGTCGTTATTGAAAAGCGAGGATGCGCATACCGGTTCGCGATAGCGCGGTCAATGCCACTGCGTGTTCTTCCGGAATCCTCACCGTGCCGGCGAGTGGTATGAGCATAGCCGCTTTTTTTCAGGCGTCGCAAGTCAATTTTTTTAAATCATCCAGTTCAATGAGTTAATCTCGCAATGTCGTCACATTAATTCACAATTCAATTCTCATTTCATTGCCTCTTTGCGAATGAATTCTGAACAGTGATCTCCATCGTCATTGACCGGTTCAACATTTGCCATCTGGCGCCGCAGGCGATACTCTTCTTCTCGATTGACGTTCTTCCCCGCGAGTTATCGTTATGCGGCGGCTTTCTATGCACGATGATTTACGTTATGGGTGAGCTATGCCTTCAGGAAAGTACATCGGCAATAAAGCAGTCAGTCCTTCTCTTTCATGTCTTTGTGACAAGTCACAAGCGGAATATGCGAACCGCCGCATCAGTGCCGATCTGTCGCGCCGCGGCTTCGTTACCGGTCTTGCGGCTTCGATGCTGGGCCTGGTGCTGCCCGGACTCAGCCACGCTCAAAGTGTCCTGCCGCCCAGTGCACCCGCCAGGCCGGTGCTATTCACAAACTTCCGCCTGTTCGATGGCAAATCGTCGACGTTGCGCGATGGCCTGTATATGGTCGTCGAAGGCAATGCCATCAGTCAGTTGGGTCAGGGCCAGCCCGCCTCGACCGAGGGCAGGATCGTCGTCGATTGCGGGGGCAAGGTCATGATGCCCGGGTTGATCGACATGCACTGGCATTCGCTGCTCGCGTCGCTGCCGATCCAGGTCGTGCTGCAATCCGACATTGCGTTCGTGCATCTCGCGGCCAGTGCCGAAGCGGAGCGCACGCTATTGCGCGGCTTCACGACGATACGCGACGCGGGCGGCCCCTCGTTCGCGTTGAAGCAGGCGATCGACAGCGGCATGATTTCCGGGCCGCGCATCTATCCGTCCGGCGCGATGATCACGACGACCGGCGGCCACGGCGACTTCCGTCCGCTCAGCGATCTGCCGCGCAGCGGCGCGCGGGTCAGCCAGTCGGAACTCGACGGCGGCAGCGCGATTGCCGATACCGAAAACGAAGTCCGCGTGCGCGTGCGCGAGCAGTTCATTCAGGGCGCCACCCAGGTCAAGCTGGTCGGATGCGGTGGCGTATCGACCCCGCGCAGCCCGATCGACATGCTCACGTTCACGGAAAAGCAGTTGCGAGCGGCCGTCGATACGGCCGCGGACTGGGGCACGTATGTCCTCGTGCACGCGTACACGAACGAATCGATCCAGCGCTCCGTCGCGGCGGGTGTGCGCTGCATCGAGCACGGTCATCTGATGGACGACAAAACCGCCGCGCTGATGGCAAAAAACGGCACATGGCTCAGCACGCAACCGTTCGTCAGCCAGGACGATGTCGCGCCGCTCTCCGGGCCGGGCATCGAAAAATTCCAGGAAGTCTCCGCGGGCACGGACAACATGTACAAGCTCGCGCGCAAGCACGGCATCAAGGTCGCATTCGGCACCGACCTGATCTTCTCGCAGACGCTCGCCGCGCGGCAAGGCACGATGCTCACGCATATGAAGCGCTGGTACAGCGCGGCCGAAGCACTGGAAATGGCCACGAGTACCAACGCGGAACTGCTCGCGCTATCCGGCCATCGCAATCCGTATCCGCGAAAACTCGGCGTGCTCGAACAAGGTGCCTATGCCGATCTGCTGCTCGTAGACGGCAATCAGCTCGAGAATCTCGACCTTATCGCGAACCCCGAGCAGAACCTGCGTATCGTGATGAAAGACGGCAAGTTCTACAAGAACACGCTCAAGGCATAACGAAGCATCAAACCGGGTACATGCCGTAAAACTCGCGGCACGTACCCGGTCTGAATCTGCGAAATCATTTCATGTGCCCGTGTAATACGGGCGCGCAATCTTGAACTGACCCTGCGAAGTTGGACAATTTGGTCGGTTAGGCCGTGAGGGCTGGGTTCTGTACATCACAGGACTCAGCCCTTTCAATTTCAGCTCGATGCGCTTGTGGTTGTAGTAGTGGGTACGGTTTGATGCCGGCCGTCAGTGCATCGATGTTCTCGAATCTGACTTGCGCCAACTCCGTCTCTCGTGGAAGGCATTCAATGACTACATAGCGTCGCTACCCTCTCTCGCGCCGAATCCGAACACGCTCTGCACGGCTTCAATTCGCGAAGTGACATCGAGTTTTTCGAAAATGTTCTTCATGTGCCACTTGACCGTTTCCGGTGCGAGCTTTAACGATCGGCCCACTTCCTTATTCGATTGGCCATGGGCCACGCAACGGAGTACTTCGAACTCCCGCGCACTCAGAACCTCAGACGACATCTTCAGGTTCCTGACCGGCCTGGGAGACGTAGACGACGGCGCGTCGACGTGATCGAAAGCATGGATCAATTTGTCGACATAGGTGGCGTCCACCGTGGAGTCGCCCTCAGCGTTCCACCGAAACCGTTGCAGCAATGCGCGGACTCCTTGCCCTTCGTCTATGAAGCTATTTACCATGCCAACAGCCTCTCCGAGACGTAGCGCACGATCCAGCGCGCCGAGCGCGCTTCCGGACGCTCCGCCTTGCTCGTATGCGAGCGAGAGCAACAGGGAAGCAATCGCTTCATGATAACGCCATCCCCTGGCCGCTAAAGCATCGAGCAGGCGTACGAGAAAAGCGACTGCCTTTTCAGCATCATTTTCGGCAATCAGAACCCGAGCCTGCAGGAAGCAGTAGTGTGTCCAGGTTTCAGTCGCGGCTCCCGCCTGCTCGTCAAGCACCACCGGCATACTCGCGCGTAGTTTGTTAGCGATCTGCCTCGCGCGGGTCACGTCACCGCTATGAAGGAGCAACCTGACCGTCTCCGCGTCGCACGCCATCTTGAGACGCAGCCATTGTCGGGTTATGGCAACCTGCCGGCCATCTTCAAGAACAGCCAGCGCCGACCCCACTTGCCCGTTGCGTTGCAGCAGGCGTGCCTCCGTCAGCACATGCCGGAGCAGCGTGCCGAGTGGAGAAACCTCCAGGGCAATCGTCGTGCGGTTCGCAATCAACTTCCGTGCGCGAGGAAGTTGATTGTATTCGTAGACAATCGACACCAGGCAACCCGCCGCGATCACGGCACAGGACGATGCGTAGCCGAAAGCGTTTTCGGCACGCACGAGCGTTTCTTCGAGAACTCTCCCCGCTTCGGCCAGTTCGCCATGCATCTGCGCGGCAAGGCCGTACATCGTGTTTCGAAACAGATCCGTGTAGATCGACCCCCGTCCCTGTTCCGGTCGATCTTGAGCGCCTCCCCATATCCGACGTATCTGGTCGAATTCGCCTCGATGCAATAGACCAAAGAATTGCGCGAATTGCGCGCAGCTATTGACCCAGGGAGCCGCAATCGCCGATGAGGTCGCGACGGCGTGCCCGAATTCGAATGCATGTTCGCTCTGGTCGCTGGCAGAGGCGATTATCCCGCTGATGGCATTCACCTCCGCCAGCGCGACTTCGTCGATGCTGCAGGCACTCTCGCGGCGCATCCGATAAATCTCATCGGTAACGACACGAATTTCCTTGATGGCGTGCGTCGTTTGAAGCGAGAAAGCGAGCGCCCACGCTTTGGCAAGACGCAAGCGCCGCGTGAGAACGACATCCGGTGGCAGCTTCGCGACCCACTCCAGCAACGTGCGTGACTCGCCGCGTTCGAGCATCTCCATTGCACCGTTCTCGACCAGCTGGGCGGCCTGCTCGAATTCTCCCGCTGCCAATGCATGTCTGACCGCCTCCGACCACAGCCGCTTTTCCGCGAACCACCGAAACGCCCGCTGATGCAATACCGGAACCTGTTGCGGCATATGAGCGAGAAGACGACGCCGCAGCGCATCGGACAGCAGTGCGTGCAGGCGATACCATTCACGCCGTTCATCGAGCGGCCGGATAAAGACGTTATGCTGCTCGAGCCATTCGAGCTTTTCACCGCTGCCGCCCTCGACGGCCATGACGGCATCGCACACGGCGGGCGAAAGCCGTTCGAGAATCGATGTGCTCAGCAGGAATTCCAGCATAGCGGGTGGCAGCTGGGTCAGCACCGCATCGTCCAGGTAACGGTCGATTCCGGAGCGGGTAACGGTGAACCGGCCGACTACCTGAGCGGGATCGCTGGTTTGACGCAGCGCAAGGGCGGCCAGCTGCAAGCCCGCCACCCACCCCTCCGTCACGCCATTCAGCAACTCGACATTGGCACGGTCGAGCGATAAAGCACAGGTCTCCTCGAAAAATTTCTCCGCGTCGTCGATCGAAAAACGGAGGTCATTGGCACTGATCCGCGTGAGCTTCTCCGGTGCCCGAAGCTGACCGAGCTTCATGCCGGGTTCGCCGCGTGCGCCAAGCAAAACGTGCATATTTTCGGGCGCATAGCGGAGCAGACGCGACACGACGGCAATGACAGGCGCCGACGTGAGGCGATCAACGTCATCCAGCACGAGGAAAACACGTCGGCCGAATGCCGCGATTCCATTCAGGAGCACGGAAATGATCGTTTTGATGGAGGTTCGCGCATCGCTATTCAAAAGTTGCTGGGCCGGCCTGCCGATGTCTTTCGACACCCGGCAAAACGCCGCGACCAGATACGCGCCGAACTGCTGCTCCTGATTGTCCTCGTCATCGAGACTGAGCCACGCAACCGGATACTCCTGCCGCGAAAGTACTTCACTGCATCCCGCGAGTAACGTCGTTTTGCCGAAACCCGCCGGCGCGGTCACCACGGTTATGCCATGAGTCTGCTGTTCGCTCAGCCGATCGAGCAGCGCGTGCCGGCGAACGCATCCAAAAGGAAGAAGCGGCGGCACCATTTTGGTCTGAATCAACGACGCGCTCCATGTTCTGTCGGCAAAGTCTGAAGGCGTTTCCATGAGCACCCTCCGTCTCCTGGGATCAACCGCGGGTCGTTCAGTTTTCTCAGCAGGTGTTCTATCAGCGCTTAATTCGGCCGATGAATGCACCGCCGCCGTGGCCGGCATGGCAGAGGATGGCCGATAAGGCCGTTGTCAATCCGGCCGGCAGTGCCGCCCGAAAAGGTAGCGCACACCGAATGAATTGCCTCGTCAATCCATTCGGCGGGTTGTCAGTCGTTCTTGTGTTCGACTGTGCCCGGCAGTCTCTTGATATATGCCGGTAATCTGCCCTAATTCAGTGCATCTGAACAGGTGTGCGAGACGTTCATGCAATGCGTAGCGTTCATGCTCCCTCGATTTAGCCATGACCCGCATCAGCATATACTCACATAATAGTGAAAATAAACTATAACAAAAAATATACAACTGTAATAACGGTAATACTGGACAGGAGAACCGGATGATTGGCAATGTGACCGTGCGGCGCGTCGGCGCCGACGAGGTTTCGGCCTGCCTGGAAGCGCTGGCCGATGTGCTGATCGACTGCGTGGAAGGTGGAGCCTCGGTCAGCTTCATGCTGCCGATCTCGCGGGAAACCGCGCTGACGTTCTGGCGCGGCGTCGCCGAGGGCGTCGGGCGCGGCGAGCGTGCGCTGCTGATCGCGGAAGACGGCCATGGAGAAATCGTCGGCACCGTGCAGTTGATTACCGCGCAGCCGGAAAATCAGCCACATCGCGCCGACGTTGCAAAGATGCTCGTGCATCGAAAAGCACGCCGGCGCGGAATCGCGCAGCATCTGATGGACGAAATAGATCGCACCGCGCGCAAAGAAAAGAAGTCGGTTCTCGTGCTCGATACCGTCACCGGCGGCGACGCCGAGCGGCTTTATCAACGCGCCGGCTGGCAGCGCGTGGGCAACGTGCCGAATTACGCGCTGATGCCCGACGGCGCATTCTGCAGCACGACCTTCTATTGCAAGCAGCTTTGAGCCGAAGCAAACACCGGGCCATTCACTGGCTCGCCCACTACGCCGAAACTCCGCCACAAACATGTAATTGAAAATTTCAACTACATGCCTATAATGGCCGTCGTGTCCGCAACGGGCACGACGGTCGACACGCGGAGCAATCTTGTACTCGGACTTTCTGACTTTCAGGCTCGATCTGACCAGCGCCTTGCTGACCAACCGCGCGAACGTGGTCTATCGCGAGCGCTGGAACCTCGACGTGCGCGCCTTGCGCGTGCTGCGCCTCGTCTGCGCCGAGCCCGACATCACGCCCACCGCGGTATCGCAACGCGCGCTGATCGAAAAAACACTGCTCTCCAAAGTACTCACCGAGCTTGAAACGCGCGGCTTCATCACGCGCAACGCGCATTCGTCGGACCGCCGCAGCATCGCGCTGCGCGCCACGCCCGACGGGCTGAAAGTCGCGAAAGCGTCGGAAGCATTGGGCCTCGCGATGGAAGCGCAGCTCGCCACGGTGCTGAGCGACAGCGAGCGCAAGCTGCTCGAACAGCTGCTCAGCAAACTATCGAACAGCCTGCTGGCACGCGAGTCCGTGAGCACGCCGCCGCATTGATCTTCCCGGCGACTTTGCCCGCCGTTTTTTTGCGGCCTCTTCTTTTCAGCCTTTCTTACTGCTCATCCGGCAACCAGGAGTCTTCCATGTCGAAGCTGATCGAAACGACGTCGAGTGCCATCGACGCGCTTCTGCCCGAACTCGAAGCCATCTACAAAGACCTGCACCAGCATCCCGAACTGTCGATGCAGGAAGTGCGCACCGCGGGCATCGTCGCCGATTACGTCGAAAAGCTCGGCTACGAGGTGACGCGCCATGTCGGCGTCACGGGCGTCGTCGCGCTGCTGCGCAATGGCGACGGCCCTACGGTCATGCTGCGCGCCGACATGGACGCGCTGCCGATGGCCGAGGCCACCGGCCTGCCCTATGCGAGCACGGTGAAGGCGAAAGACGAAGACGGCATCGAAGTCGGCGTCGCCCATGCGTGCGGCCACGACATGCACGTCACGTGGCTGCTCGGCGCCGCGCGTCTGATGGCCGAGCATCGCGACGCATGGCGCGGCACGCTGATGGCCGTATTCCAGCCCGGCGAGGAAATCGGGCGCGGCGCGCGCAGCATGCTCGACGACGGCATGACCACGCGCTTTCCGAAGCCCGACGTGATTCTCGGCCAGCACGTGATGTTCGGTCCTGCCGGCACGGTCGGCTATCGCAGCGGCACGATCCTCTCGGCCGCCGACAGCCTCAAGGTCAAACTGTTCGGGCGCGGTTCGCACGGCTCGCAGCCGCAAACCTCGATCGACCCGGTCATCATGGCAGCCTCCACCACGCTGCGTCTGCAAACCATCGTGTCGCGCGAAATCGCGCCGAGCGACAGCGCCGTGCTGACGGTCGGCTCGATACAGGCCGGCACGAAAGAGAACATCATCCCCGACGACGCGACGCTCAAGCTCAACGTGCGCAGCTATGACGAAGACGTGCGCGAGTACATGCTCGGCGCGATCCGCCGCATCTGCTGTGCCGAATGCGTGGCGTCGAACGCGCCGCGCGAACCCGAATTCACCACGCTGTCGAGCTATCCGCTCACGGTCAACGACGCCGCCGCCACCGAGCGTCTGCGCAACGCCTTCGAAGCGCGCTTCGGCAAGCATGCGTACGAGGCGCAACCGGCCGCCGCCAGCGAAGACTTCAGCCTGTTCGGCCGCGAATGGGGCGTGCCGTACTCGTTCTGGTTCGTCGGCAGCACCGATCCCGAGACCTTCCGCAAAGCGCGCGAGGCGAAGAAGCTCAACGAAATCCCGAGCAACCATTCGCCGAAGTTCGCCCCGCTGCTTCACCCGACGCTGCGCACCGGCATCGAAACGATGCTGTGCGCAGCCGGCGCCTGGTTCGATCAGCGAGAACAAGCACTGTGAATTCGCACGCGGTCTATACCCTTCTCGATCTGGTCGGTACGTTCGTATTCGCGATCAGCGGCGCGGTGGCCGCGCGGCAACGGCGGCTCGACCTGTTCGGCATCGTCGTGATCGCGTTCATGGTCGCGTGCGGCGGCGGCATCGTGCGCGATCTCTGCATCGGTGCGATTCCGCCCGCGGGCCTGTCGAACTGGCATTACCTGGCAATCGCGCTGGCCGCCTCGGCAGTCACGATTCTCGCGTATCCGCAAGTGCGCAGACTGCGCCAACCGGTGCTGTTCTTCGATGCGATCGGGCTCGGCCTCTTCGCGGTGTCGGGCGCGCAGAAGTCACTCGTGCATAGCCACAACGCCGAACTCGCAATTCTGCTCGGCATCGTCAGCGCGGTCGGCGGCGGCGTGATGCGCGACGTGGTGCTCTCGCGCGTACCCGCGATTCTCGAGCGAGATATCTACGCATCGGCCGCGCTGCTCGGCGCATCGGTGCAGGTGGGCTTTTCGTATGCGGGCTGGACCGACTGGTGGACACCCTGGTTCGCGACGCTCGCCTGCGTGCTGGTGCGGCTCGCGTCGCTGCGTTACGGCTGGCGCCTGCCGATCTTTCAGGGAAAGAGCGCGGCCGAAACGCACGACCACCGGTAATGCGCGCCGAAGCGTTGCAACTAGCTCGCCGCCAGCGGAATCAGCCGCGGCTTGGTCAGGCTATAGGCGATCTGCGAAAACAGCGCATTCAGGCTATTCGTGCCGCCCGCCGCGTTCGCACAGGTGTCCGAATAGAAATAAGACGGCCCCGAGGCGATCGACGCCATCGTACTGCACGCAGTGAGCTTATCGGCGCCGTCGCCGCAACTCGGCGCCGAATTGGACTCGCCGCCGAGATACGCGACGGTATAGATCAACGTGCCCGTATTGTTCTTCACGGCGGAAGCCGCATTGATCGCGGCCTGGCACTCGCTGCCGTAGGTGCTGCTATAGGTCGTGCCCAACTGGGTCGTCGTCGACGAAGCGATGCCGTCGCTCAGCAGAATGATCACGTTCTGGCCGGGCGGATGCTGCGTTGACGCGGTGGCGGCCAGCGAAGTTTGCGCCGCCGTAATCGCCTGCGCGTAAAACGTGCCCAGACCGCCCGGCGCCGGCAGGCCGCTGCAACTGCCGCCGCCGAGCGCCTGCACGATGCCCGAACTCGTGCTGACCTGGCCGTTGCTGCCGAGATAACCCGAGCTCGGCGACGAATACTGGTAGCTCGCGCTCGAAGCCGAATAGCTGCTCGCAATGGTCGGCGACTTGCCCGAGCACGAGAAGTTGTACGTCGACGAAGTTTGCGGCGGAAACGCCATCAAGCCGACGTTGTCACCGGCGTTCGTGAGACCCGTCAACAGTTGCAACGCACCGGCCTGCGCGCATTGCAGCCGTGTTTGCGCGGCTCCCTTCGCGTTCTTGCAGTTGCTGTCCGTCGTGGTGGCCATCGAGCGCGTGGTGTCGAGAACGATCATTACGTTGTAGAGCGCGGGCTCCGCGCCGCCGCCCGCGCCCGCCTTCGAGGTTGCCGAGATCGTCTGCTGGCTTTTGCCGAAGACTCGTGCGAAATAGAGCGGCACGGTGGCCTGCTGCGTGACCTGGATGCCGTTGTAGCCGGAAGCGGCCTGCTTGTAGGGCAGCGCGACGCTCGACAACGTGAGGCCCGTGATCGTCGCGGCCGCCGGAATCACGCCGCCGGGCAGCGTGTTGTTGTTGCCGGCCGCGAACGCCTGGGCGTTGCTCGACGCGGTGGCCCACGACTGTGTCCACAAATCCACCGCGCCCGCGAGCGCCGCGGCATCGGTTGCGCTCTGCAGGCGTCTCTGGCTGTAGGCCAGATAGCCGAGATCGACGCCGAGCGCGGCGAAGCCCAACAGCATCACCATCGAAATCGCCACGAGGATGGAGACGGCGCCGCGCTGGCGACGAAGCGCGCCGCGCGGACCGATTATCGTTCTTCTCATGAATTCTCCTCTCAAACGGTTGAACCGCTTTTTTCCGCCTGCGGTCTTTTGCATGCTGTCTGTTTGCACGCATTCTTTTTACACACAGACCTTTTGTGTGCTTTTCTTTAGCACACCCGTTTTTTTACACCGGCTTTTTCACATCGGTTATTGCACGCGCTCCACCGCGCTTGCATTGAGCGTGGTCGGCATCATCGCGTAGAGACCGGACAGGCTGCCCTTGAAGATCGGTACGAACGTGTACGAGACGGTCACCGTCGCCGTTCCGACCGCCGACGTGCCGCCGGCGCTCGTCAGGCCCGACGCGCAGGCCGAATCGCTCGTGCAGGCGGTGCCGTTCACCGACGTCGCGATCGACAGATTCGAGGTCTTGAGCAGCGAAGCGGACGCGCTCACCTGAGTCTGCGTCGCCGTATATGGACTGGTGGTGCCGCGTTGCGACGCGAAATAGCGCGCGCCCGCCGAGGCCGCATTTGCGACCATCACGTAGTTGCCGAGCAGCCAGCCGAACTGCGCGACGCCGAGCACGATCAGTAGAAGCACGGGCGCAAGCAGGGCGAATTCGACCGCCGCCACGCCTTGCTGCTTTTTCAGCGCCGACGCTCCCCGTAATCGGTGCGTCGGTCTCGTGCCTGAAATCATTGCACCACCTCCGACATGCTCGCGCTCAGGCTCGACGGCATGATGCTCTTCAGGCCAAACAAAGCGCCGCCGAACAGCGGCGCAAACGTATAACCGAGCTGCACGATCGCCTGCGTGCCGGCCGCGGGCGCCTGCGTGCCCGAACCCAACGCGCTGGCGCACGTGCTGTCGCTGGTACATGACGTACCGCCGACGCTCATCGAGATCGTCAACGTGCCTTTCAAGGTGCCCGTCTGCGTGTTGATCGCATTCGCCGTGTCGGTGTACGGCGCTGCGTACCCACGCTCCGACGCAAGCTGGTGCGCGCCGAGCGCGGCGGCATTCGTCAGCATCAGATAGTTGTTGACGAACCAGCCGAATTGCACGCTGCCGAATATCAGTGCCAGCAGTAGCGGGAGCACAAGCGCGAGTTCGACCGCCGCCGCGCCCCGTTGAGTTTTTCGTTTTATGCGTTCTTTTTCTCTCATCCCACTCTCGTATGTATTGACAGGCAACGGCCTGCGCAGGCTCAGGCGCCCGCCATGCTCGGCAGCAGTTCCCGATAGATATGGATCATCGACGGTCCCATCAGCACGACGAGCAGCGCCGGAAAAATGCAGAAGATCAGCGGAAACAGCAGCTTCAGCGCAATCTTCGCGGCGCGTTCCTCGGCACGCATGCGACGCCGCGTGCGCAGCGTGTCGGAAAGCACGCGCAGCGACACGCCGATGCTCGTGCCGAAACGCTCGGCCTGAATCAGCATGGCGCTGAATGCATCGATATCTTCCACGCCCGTGCGCAAGGAAAAATTGCGTAGCGCCTTTTCCTTCGAGAAACCGGAGCGCATTTCCAGCAGCATCAGTTCGAGTTCGCTCGCCACAACCGCACTGCGCATGCGGATTTCCTCGCCCACCTTCATCAGCGACGCATCGAGACTGAGCCCCGCCTCGATGCAGACCGTCAGCAGATCGAGCGCATCGGGAAAGTCCTCGACGAGGCTGCGCTTGCGCGCGGCAATGCGTTTTGCCAGCACGAGATTCGGCAGGTAGTAGCCGAGCCCGGCGAGCAGCACGAGAACGATCGAGCGTCCGAGCAGCGTGGGCGCGAAGGATGAGCCGTAGAGCGCGAGCATCGCGAGAAACGGCAACAGGATCGCGAGCGCCGTCTTCGCGGCCAGATAGATCGGCACCGCGTTGGCCGAGCGCCACCCCGCAGTCATCAATTGCACACGCAACGCGGATTGCTCCCAGCCTTCCTTCGGCACCGACAGCTTCGAAATCGGCTGCGAAATTTCGACGAGCTTTTCGTACCACGCGGTGTCCGCGGATGGCGCCAGTTGCTCCGGCGCCGGCACGACGTTCGCGCCGCCCGCCTGCTCGATGCGCCGGCTCATGTCGCGCGGCGCGGCCAGATGCAGCACGCCGAACGCGGCCGCGAACACGATCGCGAACACGGCGGCGAGCAGCAGAATCTGCGTGATGTTCAGCGTTTGCATGGTCTCTCCTCGGTAGTTGTTCTTCGCGGGCGGTACGACGCGCTCAAACCCGGATCTTCACGATGTGCCGCATCCAGAAGATGCCGAACAGCATCCCGACGCCCGAGCTCACGACCATTTTTACGCCGGTGGAGTCGCGCCACAGTATGTCGAGGAAGTCGGGATTGAGAACCATCATCGCGGCGCCGACGCCGAACGGCATCAGTCCCAGCACCCACGCGGACATCTTGCCTTCCGCGGACAGCACGCGAACCTTGTCGAACAGCTTGAAGCGGTCGCGAATCAGCGCCGTGATGCCGTCGAGTACTTCGGCGAGATTGCCGCCCGTCTCGCGCTGGATCACGACCGCGATCACGAAGTAGCGCAAATCGCGAATCGGCACGCGCGTGGCGAGATTCGTCAGCGCCTCGCTGATCGACACGCCATAGTTGATCTCGTCGAACACGATGCGGAATTCGCCGCTCATCGGCTCGGCGAACTCGGTGCCGACCATATCGATTGCCCCCGTGAACGCATGGCCCGAACGCAGCGCGCGCGCCAGCATGTCGCAGACGTCGGGCAACTGCCGCTCCAGTTGCCGGATGCGGCGATTGCGCCGCCGCTGCACATAGACGATCGGCAACAGCGCGGCGAACACGGCAATCGCCACGGAGACGAACCACGGCAACGCGACGCTCGCGCCGATCATCAGCACGAACAGCGGCAATACCGCGCACGTGCCGACGAGCCGGCCCACCGACCACTGGAGCCCGGACTGCTGCAGAAACAGATCGAGCGCATGCACGCGCGGGATCAGCAGCAAAAACCGCGTGAGCCACGCCGACTCGGCCAGCATGCGCGTCTTCAGAATCGACAGCCGCTCGCGGCTCACCTGCCCGCCCGCGGAGACCGCGCGAATCCGTGCGGCAACGCGCCGCGCGGTCGGCCCATGCCGGCTGTCCCAGTACTCGTACACGCCGCTCGTCGCAAGCACCACGGCCACGAAGAGCAGGATGATCGCGGCGTAGAAGATCGGGTTCATGCAAGTCTCCTGAAACAGCGAATCACGTCGTCTCGAAGCGGCGGGCCGGATCGTAGATCTGATCCGACGGCGCCACGCCGAATGCCTGCAGGCGCTCGGCGAATTTCGGCCGCACGCCGGTCGCGCAGAAATGTCCGCGCACGTTGCCCTTCGAATCGACACCGGCGCGGCGGAACACGAAGATCTCCTGCATGTTGATCATGTCGCCTTCCATGCCGGTCAACTCCGAAATGCTGATGATCTTGCGGCGTCCATCGGTCAAACGCGCGGCCTGCACGACGACCGAGATCGCCGACGAAATCTGTTGCCGCATCGTGCGTGTCGGCAACGACAGGCCGCCGAGGTTGATCATGTTTTCGAGGCGCGTGAGCGCGTCGCGCGGCGTGTTCGCGTGGATCGTCGACAGCGAGCCTTCGTGGCCCGTGTTCATCGCATTGAGCATGTCGAGCGCTTCGGCGCCGCGCACTTCGCCGAGGATGATGCGATCGGGCCGCATCCGCAGCGCGTTGCGCACGAGCGTGCGCTGCGTGATCTCGCCGCGCCCCTCGATGTTCGGCGAACGCGTTTCGAGTCTGAGCACGTGCTGCTGGCGCAATTGCAGTTCGGCCGCGTCCTCGATCGTGACGATACGTTCGTCATCCGGAATAAATCCCGACAGCACGTTCAGGAGCGTGGTCTTGCCGCTGCCCGTGCCGCCCGACACGAGAATGTTGACCTTCGCGCGCGCGAGCGCATCGAGCACTTCGGCCATCGGCGGCGTGAGGCTTTGCAGTTCGACCAGATCGGCGACCTGTAGCGGGTTCGCGGCGAAACGGCGGATCGACAGCAACGGACCGTCGACCGCGCACGGCCGGATGATCGCGTTCACGCGCGAGCCGTCCGGCAGGCGCGCGTCGACCATCGGGCTCGATTCGTCGATATGGCGGCCCACGCCCGAAACGATCTTCTCGATGACCTTCATCAGATGCGCGTCGTCGTAGAAGGTCACGTCGGTCGCTTCGAGCCGCCCGCGCCGCTCGACGTAGGTATGGCGATACGTATTGACGAGAATGTCCGACACGCTCGGGTCGCGCAGCAGCACTTCGAGCGGACCGAAGCCGAACATTTCGTCGTGCACGTCGCCCACCAGCTGCCGGCGTTCGAGATCGTTGGCCGGCGCCTTCTGCTCTTCGAGAATGCGGCCGATCAGCGCGGCAATCTCCTGGCGCACCTGATCGGACGGCAAACGCGACAGGCGTTCGAGTTCGACACGTTCGAGCACGGCCTGATGAATCTCGCGCTTGAGTTTCTGATAGGCAGCGCGCAGCATGCCGGCCGGCGTACCCGACGAGTCCTGGCGCTCGCCCAGGGGTTGCGCGCGTTGCGCGGAAATCTGCTCACGAAGCGACATGGCCTCTCCCCTTCTCAGGTATTACAGCGTTTCAAGTTTCGGCGCCGCCTGACGGCCGAGCAGCCGCGCGAACAGCGAATCGCTCTTCGCGCGTTTGCGCTCCGACGTCGTCGCGCGGCTGACGATGTTCTCGGCGAGCGTTTGCAGACTGCGCGCGACCCCGCTGCTGCGCGCGGTCTTCGATACCGGCAGGCCCTGGTTCATCGCCTCGGTCACGGCCTCGGCGTCCTCGGGAATGACCTGGTACGCGTGCATGCCGAGCACCGATTCGAGCGCCGTGCGCGCGCGTTCGCCGTGGCGCGTGTAGCGGTTCAGGACGAGGCGCATCTGCTCTTGTGCATAGCCGAGCGAGCAGAGAATTTCCTGCAGCCGGCGGCCGGCGCGCACGTGCGGCATGCTCGCCTGCAATACGACATGAATCTGGTCGCTGCGATCGAGCGCGAGCATCGACAGTTGATTGAGCGTCTGACCGAGATCGAACAGCACGAAGTCGTAATGCGGCGCCGCGACGCCGAGCATCCATTCGAGGCGGTCTTCCTTGATCTCGGCCGCCTTCACCGGATCGCCCGCGCCGGCGAGAATATGAAAGTTCTCGGTGACGTGCATCAGACTCGTGTCGAAGAACGCGGCGTCCATGCGCTCGATCTGCGCGCAGACTTGCGGCAGCGTCGAGGGCGGGGTTTCGTCGGAGACCAGAAAGGCGGCGTCGGCGAACTGCTGGTTCAGATCGATCAGCAGTACGCGCTTTTTCTGCGGCAGGCTCGCGATCGCATGCGCGACGTTCGCGGCGATAAAGCTCGTGCCCGCGCCGCCCTTGCACGACACGAACGACAGCACCTGGGTATCGCGCGTGCCGCTTTGCAAACCCCGCGACTGCGCGCGCTGCAACGCATCGCCTAGCTGGCGCGGATCGAGCGGCCAGTTGAGCACGTCGCGAAAGCCCGCGCGCATCGCGGCAATCAGCGTATCCGGCGACGCATCGGGAATCAGCAGGATGCAGGTGAGCCGCCCATGCGCGCGATGCAGACGTTCGACCACGGGCAGCTCCGCGTCCTTCAGCGACGCCGCATCGACAATCAGCACGTCGAACGCGTCGAGACTGTCGCCGCGCTCGCCGAGCAGCGACGGCCCGCCGGTCGCGCGCGTGAAGCGATAGTCGCCGCATTCGCCGCTCAGATGCGCGATCTGCGCGAGCCGCGCGCTGTCTTCAGAGAGGGCCAGGATGTTGATCATGATGTTCTCGCCCAAGCGATCAAGGTTATCCGGCGGACGTCGCCGCGCTGTGCTTCACTGACTGCCGCCGTTCGTGCCGATGCCGATCACGAACGGATTGATGGTCGTGACGGGCGCCTGGAACGACTTGTCGTACTGGTCCTGCGCGGCCACGGCGGCCTTGCCGTCGACCCCCGGCGTGGACGGCGTGTGCTCGCCCGCGTGCGGATCGATGATCTGCATCCGCGTCACGGTGCGCACGGCTTCGCCGAAGTGCGCGTCCCAGATCGGCGTGCTCGTCATGCAGCCGCTCAACGAGCCGCCCAGAGTTGCGTAGAGCGCCAGCAGCAACGCCGCGCGGCGAGTCGTCGCAAGATGCGTCACAAGATGTTCGAGTTTCATGAGAGTCCCCTTCGCAGCGCGTTACTGG
>NZ_JAAGPQ010000024.1:0-234 GCF_017104985.1 Paraburkholderia sp. Ac-20342
TAAAAAAAAAAAAAGTAACAATACACGTGCACCCCATAGCGTTCATCTAGAAGCACTACAACAGCATCGTTGAGTCGAGCTCTATTTCAATGTCGAAGTCGTACACTCCCTGCGCGCAGTACCACATAGTTCATCCGATCGCACACACATCACCGTTTGAGATCACTGCTTCTCTGAGCAGCGCCACATCACGCGTTCACCTATCTAACTACTTGGTGTCTTGCGCTCGACCGC
>NZ_JAAGPQ010000025.1:0-92945 GCF_017104985.1 Paraburkholderia sp. Ac-20342
TGGCGCGCGCCAGCAGGTCCTGCACGCCGAGCCGCACGTTGCCGACCGCGGCGATGCCCTGCGGCGTCCATGCAGCCACACCCGGATCGTCGATCAGTTGACATAGCTGCGCGCCCGGCGGCACATGCGGGCCATGTCCTTCGATGTGATACGTGAACGCGGGCGCGCCGATCACGAAGATCGCATCGTGCCCGTCGAGCAGGTCGACGATACGCTCGCGCATCGCGGGCAAAAAACCGCCGAACAGGCGATGCGTTTCGGGGAAGCTGCAACGTGCGCTCATCGGCGCGACATAGACGCGCGCGCGATGGCGCTCCGCCAGTTGCACGACGTCCGCCGCCGCATCGGCGCGATCGACCGCGCCGCCGACCACGAACGCGGGCCGCTCGCACGCGTCGAGCAACGCGCCGATGCGGGCGAGCATTGCCGCATCGGGGCGCATGACCTGCGCGACCTCGCGCTCCGGCACGCGTTCGGCGGGCTGATCCCAGTCGTCGGCGGGAATCGACACGAACACCGGGCCGCGCGGCTCCTGCATCGCAATCGCGTAGGCGCGCGCGATCGCGAGCGGCACGTCCTGCGCGCGCGCGGGCTCGATGCTCCACTTCACATAGGGCTTCGGCAATTCGGTCGCCTGGGTCGCGGCGAGAAACGGATCGAACGGCAGGATCGAGCGGGCCTGCTGGCCCGCCGTGACGACGAGCGGCGTGCGGTTGCGAAACGCCGTGAAGATGTTGCCCATCGCATTGCCGACGCCCGCCGCCGAATGCAGGTTCACGAGCGCCGCGTTGCCGGTGGCCTGCGCATAGCCGTCGGCCATGCCGACCACCACGGCTTCCTGCAGACCGAGCACATAGCGGAAATCGGCGGGGAAATCGCGAAACATCGGCAACTCGGTCGAGCCCGGGTTCGCGAAGATCGACGTCATGCCGACGCGGCGCGCGAAGTCGATGACCGCGTCGCGCACGGTCCATTGCGGGTGATTGCCGGGATTCTGCTGCGCAGCGTGGGCTGTCACGTGGGCTGTCATGCGATGTCTCCTGTTTTTTATAAGTACAACACGTCGGCGCGAAAAATCGGCGCAACAAAACGAACGGCCATTATCCCGACGGTATGGGTAGCCGGAAATTGCCTTATTTGAAAAAAGGCATTACCTTTTGGCATGACTTACAACCTGCAGCAACTTCAGGCGTTCGCGGCGATCGTCGCAAGCGGCAGCCTCGGCCGCGCGGCGGATGCGCTGCACGTCACGCAGCCCGCGCTGAGCCGGACCATTCGCCGTCTCGAGGAACAGGTCGGCGCCCCGCTGTTCGAGCGGCATTCGCGCGGCATGCATCTGACCGAGGTCGGCGCGGTGCTGCTGCCGCATGCGCTTCTGTTGCAACGCGAGGCCGAACAGGCGCGCGAGGAAATCGACGCGCTGCGCGGGCTCGCGCGCGGCACGATCCGCGTCGGCGCGGCAGGCAGCATCGCGAGCCTCGTGTTGCCGCTCGCGGTGGGCCGCGTGCTCGACAAGTGGCCGAATCTGCGCGTGGAGATCATCGAGGGCGTGTGGGACCGTCTCGCCGACGCGCTCGTCAGGCGCGAGATCGACCTCGCGCTCAGCGTAGCCGTGCCCGATAGCGACGAAATCACGGCGATCGCCGATTGCCGCTGGGAAGACGCGAGCTATGTGGTCGCCGCGCCCGATCATCCGCTGCGGCGCAAGCCCGGTCTCACACTCGCCGATACGCTCGGCGAGCGCTGGGCGATTCCGCCGCGCGGCACCGGGCCGTTCGAGCAGATGCAGAGCGTGTTCGCCGAGCACGGGCTCGGGCTGCCGAACGTGGTCGTCGAAACGCGTTCGATCACGGTGCTGAAGAGCCTCGTCGCGCGTTCGGGTTTTCTGGGCTGGATGGCTGCGCCGATGTACGTGACCGAGAGCAAGGCCGGCGTATTCGATACGCTCGGCCTGCCCGGCGTGGCCGGGCGCCGCACGCTGACCGCGTTCCGGCGCCGGCAAGGCATTCTGCCGAGTCCGGCCGTGAAGCTGCTCGAACAGTTGCGGCAACTGACGGCCGAGGAAATCGGCGTGGAGTGACGGTGGGGTTGGCGAATCTTGGCGTTTACCCTGTGAAAATATTTTCTCGCCTATTTATCGATAAATTATCGTGCTAGATTCCGTCGCCGTGCCGGCAGGCGCGCGGGTTCGCTGATCGCCGGGCCATCGTTCATCCGCCGCATCGTCATCGCGCAACGCGCCGGTAACCGGGCGTCGCCGCAACCAGAAGGAGAGCCGCATGTGGGTTTTGATTGGCGTGCCGATCGTGGTGCTCGGCTTCGCATTGCGCTTCAACGCGCTGCTGGTGGTCACGCTCGCGGGCATCGCGACCGGGGTGGCCGGCGGCCTGCACCCGGTCGAGATCGTCAGCGCGTTCGGCAAGGCCTTTGCCGATAACCGCTACATGGGCCTGATCTGGCTCACGCTGCCGGTGATCGCGCTGCTCGAACGCAACGGCTTGAAGGAACAGGCGCGGCATCTGATTTCACGCCTGCAGGCCGCCACCACCGGCCGCGTGCTGATGCTCTACTTCGTGATCCGCCAGATCACGGCGGCGCTCGGCCTCACCTCGCTCGGCGGCCACGCGCAAATGGTACGGCCGCTGATCGCGCCGATGGCCGAAGCCGCCGCCGCGAACCGTCACGGCGAATTGCCCGAGGCGGTGCGCCAGCAGATTCGCGCGAACGCATCGGCGGTCGACAATATCGCCGTGTTCTTCGGCGAGGACATCTTCATCGCGATCCAGTCGATCCTGCTCATCAAGGGCTTTCTCGAACAGAACGGCGTCTTCGTCGAACCGTTGCAGGTCTCGGTGTGGGCCATTCCGACCGCGATCGCCGCGCTCATCATTCACGTGATCCGCCTGATCCTGCTCGACCGCAATCTGTCGCACAAAATGAGCGCCTACAAACGGAGCGCCGCGCGATGATCAAGCTCGAATCCCTCTACGTCCTCGCCGGTTTGATGTTCGCCGCGTTCGCGCTGTTCAATCTGCGCGACCGCTCGAATCCGCGCCGCGTCATCAACTTTCTGTTCTGGGGCATTTACGCGCTCACGTTCCTGTTCGGCGCGGAATTGCCGCACTTCGTGACAGGCTGCCTCGCCATCGCGCTCGCCCTGATCGCGGGCTCCGGCAAGCTCGGACGAGGCCACACCGACAGCAACGGCGAAGCCGCCGCCGCGCGCCGCGAGGCGAATGCGCGGCGCTTCGGCAACAAGCTGTTCGTGCCGGCGCTGCTGATTCCGCTCATCACGCTGGCCGGCACGCTCACGCTCAAATACGTCCCCTTCGTCGAGACGAAGAACGTCACGCTGATCTCGCTCGTGCTCGGCACGCTGGTCGCATTCGGCGCGGCGCTCTTCATGCTGCGCGACTCGCCCGTGCATGCGCTGAAAGATGCGCGCCAAACCATGGACACGGTCGGCTGGGCCGCGATCCTGCCGCAGATGCTCGCGGCGCTCGGCGCGCTGTTCGCGGTCGCGGGCGTCGGTCACGTGGTGTCGGATCTCGTGAAAACGTGGATTCCGGTCGACTCGGCGTTCGCGGTGGTCGCGGCCTACACGTTCGGCATGGCGATCTTCACCATGATCATGGGCAACGCGTTCGCCGCGTTTCCTGTGATGACGGCCGGCATCGGCCTGCCGCTGATCGTGCATCAGTTCAACGGCAACCCCGCGATTCTCGGCGCGATCGGCATGCTGTCCGGCTTCTGCGGCACGCTGATGACGCCGATGGCCGCCAACTTCAACATCGTGCCCGCCGCGCTGCTCGAACTGAAAGACCAGAACGGCGTCATCAAGGCACAATGGCCGACCGCTTTACTCCTGTTGGTTGTCAACACCATACTGTTGTACCTGTTCGTATTCCGCTTCTGAGGAGCCGCCGATGACCGCGCCGTTGCCGCAACAACTCACCCGCGAATTCGCGTCGAAATTCGCCAACCTCGCGCTCGCCCACCTCACGCGCGAGTATCCGAACAAGCTCACGCACGCGCTTGCCGGCGCGCAGGACGTGCAGGGCCCGCGCGCGCTGCACCCGATCTTCTACGGCAGCTACGACTGGCATTCGTGCGTGCATGGCTACTGGCTGGTTCTGCATCTGCTCGAACGCTTCCCCGATCTGCCCGAGGCCGCACGCATCGTCGCGGTGGCCGACGAGCATTTCACCCACGCGAACGTGGCCGGCGAACTCGCGTATCTCGACCTGCCGCACAACCGCGGCTTCGAGCGTCCCTATGGCTGGGCATGGCTGCTCGCGCTGAGCGCGCAGCTCGAAGCGCTGAAGATCTCCGAGGCTGCGCGCTGGTCGAAGACGTTCGCGCCGCTCACGGCTACCTTCGTCGAACGCTTCGAGGAGTTTCTGCCGAAGGCGACTTATCCGCTGCGGGTCGGCACGCACTTCAACATGGCTTTCGCGCTGGCGCTGACGCTCGATTTCGCGCGGCAAACCTCGCGCACGTCGCTCGAAGCGCTGATCGTCAGCACCGCCGAGCGCTGGTTCCTCGACGACGTCGCCTGCCAGGCATGGGAGCCGTGCGGCGACGAATTTCTCTCCCCTTCGCTGATGGAAGCGGAACTGATGCGGCGCGTGCTGCCGTCCGCGCAATTCGTCGACTGGTTTGGCCGCTTTCTGCCGGACCTCGGCGCGAAGAAGCCCGCGACGCTGTTCGAGCCCGCCATCGTGACCGATCGCAGCGACGGCAAGATCGCCCACCTCGACGGTCTCAATCTGAGCCGCGCGTGGTGCCAGCGCTCGCTCGCGCGCGTGCTGCCGGCTGGCGACGTACGCCGCACGGTGCTGTTCGAAAGCGCCGAGCGCCATCTGCATAGCGCGCTCGCGCACGTGGCCGGCGACTATATGGGCGAGCATTGGCTCGGCACGTTCGCGACGCTCGCGCTCGAAGCCTGAGCGGGTTTTCCGTTCGACGTGCCTTGCGCAGGCGCGCCGCCTGGTCCGTTTGGTCCGTTTGATTCACCTGGTCCATTCAGGAGCGCCTTTTTTATTTCGCCCGTTTAACGCAGGCCGTTGCCTCACCTGCACGACTTCGTTTTACTGCGTCGCTCTACATCCGCACTCCGCGCCCTTCTTCGGCCATCGCGGCCAACGCTTGCGGCGGTAAAATCGCACAAGGCGATCAAGCCCGTCGAGAGGTAGAGCGAAGAGGCGTAAAAGAGGTGCGAGTTTGACTGAGTTCGAGCAGGGTTTCATTTTGACCCGGCATTGGCGGGACACGCCCGCCGGCACGGAAATCGAATTCTGGCTGGCCACGGATAGCGGGCCGCGCCATATCCGTTTGCGCCTTCAGCCTTCGGTCGCCTTCATTCCCGGCGAACATCGCGAGCGCGCCGAGACGATTCTGCGCGAGGACAAGCAGCACGAACTGCGGTCGCTCGAATTGCGCGACTTCCAGCAGCGTCCGGTGATGGGGCTTTACTGCCCGCAATACCGGCAGTTGAAGGGCCTCGAAAAACGCCTGAAACAAGGCGGTATCGACGTCTACGAAGCCGATATCCAGCCGCCCGAGCGCTACATGATGGAGCGCTTCATCACCGCGCCCGTGTGGTTCAGCGGCGAGCCGCAGCCCAAAGGCCCGCTTCTGAACGGCGAATTGAAACCGGCCAACGGTTATCGTCCGCCGTTGAAGCTCGTGTCGCTCGACATCGAAACGAGCGTGCATGCCGAGCTTTATTCGATCGCGCTCGAAGGTTGCGGCGAGCGCCAGGTGTATATGCTCGGCCCGCCTAATGGTAACGACAGCGACGGCGACGCCGGCGCGCTCGACTTCAGGCTCGAATACTGCGAAACGCGCGCCCAGCTGCTCGAAAAACTGATCGCGTGGATGGAGTTGCATGATCCCGATGCGATCATCGGCTGGAATCTCGTGCAGTTCGATCTGAAGGTGCTGCAACAGCATGCGCAACAGTATCGCGTGCCGTTGCGCATCGGCCGCGGCGGCGCCGTGATGGAGTGGCGCGAGCACAGCGTCACGCGCAATCACTTTTTTGCGGGCGTGGCGGGTCGTCTTGTCATCGACGGTATCGAGGCCTTGCGCTCGGCGACGTGGAGCTTTCCGTCGTTCAGCCTCGAATACGTGTCGCGCTCGGTGCTCGGCGAGGGCAAGGCGATCGACAACCCGTATCAGCGCATGGATGAAATCCAGCGCCGCTTCGACGAAGCCAAGCCAGAACTCGCACGCTACAACCTCAAGGATTGCGAACTGGTTACGCGCATCTTCGCGAAGACCGAACTGCTGTCGTTTCTGCTCGAACGCGCGAGCGTGACCGGCCTCGCCGCCGATCGCAGCGGCGGCTCGGTCGCGGCGTTCACGCATCTGTATATGCCGCGCATGCATCGGCAAGGCTATGTCGCGCCGAATCTCGGCGACGTCGCCGGCGCCGCGAGCCCCGGCGGCTTCGTGATGGATTCGCGGCCCGGCCTCTACGACTCCGTGCTCGTGCTCGACTACAAGAGCCTCTATCCGTCGATCATCCGCACGTTTCTGATCGACCCGCTCGGTCTCGTCGAAGGCCTGCTGCATCCCGACGACGAACACTCGGTGCCGGGCTTTCTCGGCGCGCGCTTTTCGCGCACGCGCCACTGCCTGCCGTCGGTCGTCGCGCAGGTCTGGGACGCGCGCGAAGCGGCCAAGCGCGAGCACGACAAGCCGCTCTCGCAGGCCCTGAAGATCATCATGAACGCGTTCTACGGTGTACTCGGTTCGACCGGCTGCCGCTTTTTCGATCCGCGCCTCGCGTCGTCGATCACGATGCGCGGCCATGAAATCATGCACACGACGCGCGAATGGATCGAGGCGCAAGGCTACGAAGTGATCTACGGCGATACCGATTCGACCTTCGTGTGGCTCAAGCACGCGCGCGACGAGGACGCCGCCGCGCGCATCGGCCGCGCGCTCGTCGACCATATCAACGCGGCGTGGCGGCAGACCTTGCAGGCGCGCTTCGGACTCGACAGCGCGCTCGAACTGCAATTCGAGCGGCACTACCGGCGCTTTTTCATGCCGACCGTGCGCGGCACCGAAGAAGGCAGCAAGAAGCGCTATGCGGGTCTCAGCGTGGCCGCGGACGGCAGCGAGGAAGTGGTCTACAAGGGGCTCGAAACCGTGCGCACGGACTGGACACCGCTTGCGCAACAGTTTCAGCAGGAGCTGTACCGGCGCATTTTCAAACAGCAGCCGTATCAGGATTACGTGCGCGACTATGTGCGCGATACGCTCGCGGGCGGGCTCGACGATCAACTCGTGTATCGCAAGCAGTTACGCCGCCCGCTCGCCGCCTACGAGCGCAACGTGCCGCCGCACGTGCGCGCGGCACGCGTCGCCGATGACTTCAATCGCGCGCAGGGACGTCCGCTGCAATATCAGAACGGCGGCTGGATCAGCTACGTGATGACGATCGCCGGGCCCGAGCCGCTCGAAACGCTGCGCTCGGCGATCGACTACGAGCACTATCTGACGCGGCAATTGCAGCCGGTTGCCGACGCGATTCTGCCTTTGCTGCGCGACGATTTCACGAGGTTGATGTCGGGGCAAAGGGAGTTGTTCTGAGTGGCGATGTTGCGGATCTCGCGTGGCTGCGAGGCTATCGCACCGCGATCATAAGCCTCGCAATACGCTTTCCAGCTGGCGCCACCTGCGCCTCGCATTGCGCGAGATCGATCAGCGGCAACTGCCAGTCGTGCCGGTTGCCGAATGCGATCAGGTCATCGGCGATCACCGACTTCTGCCCGCCGCCGCTGCGCAGATGCGCCCACGCGCTCAATTCGGCCATGCTGTCGATCACTGCCATCAGACCTGCCCGTATTCGAAGGCCCTGCATCGAAGCGTGGATGTGCAGACCGCGCTGGTTTGATGCGCTTTTCAGAAAGCGCTGCCCTCAGGTCCACCTGAGGGGCCACCTAAGGGGCCACCTAAGGATCGACCTGAAAATCCACCCGAACCTCACAGCCCCTAAACCGGCATTGCGCAATCCTGACACCACCCGGATCGCGTAATCCACCGCCACCCGGCACTCAACCTGCGTCCCGCGCCCCAAACTTGCGCCGGTACGCCCCCGGACTCGTCAGCGCAATGCGCCGGAAATGCCGCCGCAGCGATTCTTCCGAGCCGAACCCCGCCAGTTCCGCGACGCGCGCCATCGGCAACGGCGACAGCGCTTCGAGCAGTTCGCGCGCAATCGCGACGCGCTCGCGCACGAGCCAGTCGTACGGCGCCATGCCGGTCGCGTCGCGAAATTGCCGTTGCAGCGTGCGCGTGCTCATCGCGGCACGCTCGGCGAGCGAGCGCAGCGTGTGCGGCTCGGCGGGATGGCGGCGCACCCAGTCCATCAGCTTCGCGAGACGCCCGCTTTCGTCGTGCGGCACCGGTCGCGGCACGAACTGCGCCTGCCCGCCCTCGCGATGCGGCGGCACCACGAGCCGTTGCGCGACGCGGTTCGCGATCGCGCTGCCGTGGTCGCGCCGCACGAGGTGCAGCAGCATGTCGAGCCCGGCCGCCGATCCCGCCGACGTGATGATCCGCCCTTCGTCGACATAGAGCGCGTCGGGTCGCACGCGCAGATGCGGATAGCGCTGCTGCAGTGTCTCCGCATAGCGCCAGTGCGTCGTGACGGTCTTGCCGTCGAGCACGCCCGCTGCCGCGAGCACGAACACACCCGAGCAGATCGAGCAGAGTCGCGCGCCACGCTCGTAGGCGGCGCGGATTGCGCTCAGCAGCGCGGCGGGCGGTGCTTCGTCCGCGTCGCGCCAGCCCGGAATCACAATCGTGTCGGCTTGTGCGAGCAGCGTCAGCGTATGCGGCGCGCCGATCGTAATGCCGCCCGCCGCGCGGATCGGCCCCGGCTCGGCCGCGCAAACCGCGAAGCGATACCAGGGCACGCCGAGTTCGGGACGTTCGAGCGCGAACAGTTCGGTCACGCAGCCGAATTCGAAGGTGCAGAGCCGATCGTAGGCCAGCGCGACAACGAGATGGTTTTGCATGGCGCGATGTTACCGGATATTGACAATTACGCCACTTATCCGCGTATGGGCCGAGCGGCACAATCAAACCGCCTGATCGCACCGCAGCCCCGCCCGCCGACAGGCCATCCGCTCAACCCTGCCATCGCGCCTAGCCATGTCCGACACTTCCATGCCTTCCAGCCGCACCGCCGACAGCGACGGCACCAACGTCACTAATCGCGCCAACGCCGTCACCGCGATCCCCGCCGCCGACAGCACCGCCGCGCTCGCCCACTTCCAGGCGTCGCTGCAATTCGAAACCGATTGTTCCGACGTCCACACCGCGCTCGCGAGCGGCGCGCCCGGCTTCGTGCTGCTCGACGTGCGCAGTCCCGCGCTGTTCGCCCAGGGCCACGTGCCGGGCGCGCTCAATCTTCCGCATGGCAAGATCGTCGCGTCGAAGCTGGCCGGCTATCCCGCCGACACGCTCTTCGTCACCTATTGCGCGGGCCCGCACTGCAACGGCGCGGCGCGCAGTGCCCTGCGGCTCGCGCAACTCGCGCGCCCCGTCAAGCTGATGGCCGGCGGCGTCACCGGCTGGCTCGACGAAGGCTTCGCGCTGAGCCGTCCCGAGGCAGCGCTGCCATGACGCGCCGCCGGGGCTTGCTGCCATGGTCCGCCAACGCGATCTGCGAGCGTGATTCGCCGCTGCGACTCGCCCCCGTGATCCACCGCTGAAACACGCCGCAAAGCCCGGCCCGGCCGCCATCCGCGCCCAATCGTGCCGGCTCGCGAAGGCATCTCGATTTGTCTAAATAAAAGCCGCGAACTGCCGATAACAGGTCAAACCGCCCTTCTCCCGGCGGTTGGACCCCATATGCTGAGTTCCCACCCTTTCTGGTTCGTCGCTATTTCGTTCGTGGCCGTGGCGCTGGCGTCGTCCGGCGCGCCCGAACTGACGGACCGCATGTTTCTGCTTGCGCCGATGCCGCTGCGGCACGCGTGGCGGCTCGCCGACGCGCTCGCGGCGACGGCCTGCCCGCTCGCGCGCGCCACCTCGACGGCCACGCCTCGGATCGCGCGCGCGCCCGGCAAACCCAATCCACTCGATCTTTCGCGCAAACGTTTCGCTGCCGCGTTCGCACATCCTTTCGAAATGGCAACACGGGCCGCGGACGTCGAGACGAAATCGCAGGCCGACCAGCCGCCCTCGACGACGCGCAACGCCAGCAACACATGCAACGCAATGCCAGGCGTCCTGCCCGGCCAGCCAGTCAACGCCGGCGACTTCGGCGCCATGCTCAGGGGGAGAACAATGGCCGCGTGAGCACGCCACGCGTTGAAACGAGCTTCGCAACGACTTTTCAGAATGATTTCCCCGAAACGACTTCGGGATGACATAAAAGCATGTTGTCGTCAGTTTTCATGACGATTGGGCAGACGCCCGGCCGCAACGACGGCTACGACGGCAACGCACAAAACAAAACAGGCAAGGTGTTGGAGATTTCATGACTTTCGACGTAGCGACGTATACCTCGTTGTGGCTGATCACGTTCCTCTGCTGTGCGCTCATCACCACGGCGCTGTCGCGCATGTTCCCGCAGGTCGTCGCATTCCGTTTCTGGGCCGTCGGGTTCTATCTGAACGGCGCGTCGTCGGCCTGCTTCGCGTTGCATCTGACGTGGCGGCACGGTGTGTTTCTCGTGCTCGGCGCAACGTTCGCGCTGCAATGCCGGATCCTGATCTGGTGCGGCCTGCGCAAGCTGCTCGGCATTCGCGCGCCGTGGCGCACCGGGCTCGCGCTGTCGCTGCTGTTCTGCGCGCTCTATGGCGGCGCGCTCGCGTATCCGCTGCCGATTCTCTTCCGCGCCGCGCTGCTCGCGCTGTTCTTCCTGCCGTGCCGCCTCGGCACGCTTTACGACATCTGCCGGCCGCGCCGCACGCATCTCAGCCCGGCACGCTCTATCGCGGCGACCGGCGCCATGCTCGCGTCGCTCAATACAATCCTGCCGCTCGTGCTCGCGCTGCTGAACCGCACCAACCTGTCGCTCGTGCTCGCCAATCCGCGCACGACGTCGGCGTTGTACGCCTTCGTCTTCGCCGGCGACCTGCTGCTCGCGAGCGGCCTGATCGTGCTCGCGTTCAAGCTGCTGAGCGTCGAGCGCAACATGCTTGCCACGCTCGATCGCAGCGCGTCGGCGCACCGCGCGGCACGCCGCGCCATGCGCGCGCTGCGTCAGTCGACGGAGACACTCGGGGCGGCCCGCGTGCATCACGACGATGTCGGATATGCGCCGACGGCAGCCGGCACGATTTGAGAAAGCACGGGCCGGTATGAACCGGGTCTAGGCCGGGCATGGGCCGGCCAGCCCGCGCTTCTCGGCTTCGGATCACCGCTTTACGCCACGGCCGCGCGTCGCGGCTTCGTGCCGCGACCTCATGCCGCCGCTTAGCCCTGCCGCTTTACCTCCGTTCGCCCTCTGCGCTCGCGACGAGCGCTTCGAGCCGCCGCGCCAATGCGTCGCTCGCAGGCGTCATCGGCATGCGCAACTCGTTGCGGATCCAGCCTTCGGCCGCAAGCATCGCCTTGACCGGCGACGGATTCGGCTCGACGAACGCAAGCTCGATCTGCGGCACGAGCGCCTGAAAAATCCGCCGCCCGTCGTCGAGCCGCCCATCGGCGAGCGCACGATGCAGCGCGACGAAACGCTCGGGCCGCACATGCGCGGCTGCCGCAATCGCCCCGCTGCCGCCAAGACACAGCGTACCGAAGATCTCGAGGTCGTTGCCGGCCAGCACCTGCAAGCGAGCGTCGCGAATCAACGCAAGCGTTGTGTCGAGCGAGCCCGCGCAATCCTTGATCGCCCGAATCCGCGGATGCGCGGCCAGCGTGAGCAGCGTGTCGAGTTCGAGCCGCACACCGGTGCGCTGCGGAATGTCGTACAGCACGACGGGTTGCGCACTCGCGTCGGCCAGCGCGCTGAAATGGCCGACGATACCGGTTTGCGCAGGCCGCGTGTAATACGGCGCGGCAATCAGCACGCCCGCGATCGGCAGCGGATTCAACTGTTCGATGCGCTCGCGCATGCTCGCCGTGCCATTACCCGACACGCCGACCAGTACCGGCAACGCGTGCCGCTGCGGGGTCGCGTCAGCGGCAACCTGCACCGCGTCGAGAATCGTCGCGAGCACGGCATCCTGTTCGGCGGCGTCGAGCGTGGCCGGCTCGCCGGTCGTGCCGAGCGCGACGAGACCGGCCACGCCGGCGTCGGCATAGCGGCGCACGAGCGCGCGCAAGGCGGCGTGATCGACCGCGCCGTCGGCGAACGGCGTAATCAGCGGAATCCAGATACCCGAGAAATCAGACATGTTTTCTACCTCGATGACGACCGTATCGAATCCGGTCAGCGGTGCGAGGAAGAAAGGAGAAAGCTGGGGGGCGGTCAACCGGTCGTTCCGTCGCACATCTGACGACGGAACAGCGTGCTCCGGTCAGATGAGCGGCTGTTTTTTGGCTTTGGCGTGCACGTTGAGCGAAGCGTCCATGCGTGCGAACTCCACGCTCGCGAAAGCGGTGCGGACGGAGGTCGACGGACGGAGTCGGAACGTGGAGCCGGAGTGCATGAACCGCAGTGTAACCGCGATAGCGCCACAGCAGGTGCAATCCGGCATGGCATGCGGGTTCGTCTTCACCGGTGACCTGCTGCTCGCGAGCGGCTGAATCGTGTTCCTCTGTTCAAGCGGCCGAGCGTCGAGCGTGACATGCTCGCCACGCTCGGGCGCGGCGCGTCAGTGCATCGGTGCGTCAGTGCGTCGGCACACCGCGCCGTGCGCGTGCTGCGTCAGCCGAAGGAGACGCCCGGCGAGGCGTGCGGACACCAGGCCCGGCATCACCCCCGCTCAGCCTTCGACGGAGACGGTTTGAGTTCGGCGGGGCGAACTTCGCGAGGTTCGCTCTCGCGCAGCATGACCCGCACCGGTTCGCTGCCTGCGGCCGGACGTGCCAGCAGCGGCTGAGCCGGCTCGCATTTCTTGAGCTTGCCTTCGACCGAAGCGCCGCAATCCATCTGCAACTGCTGGTAATAGATATTGCCGGTCACATGCGCATTACCCTGCAGTTCGACGAAGTGATCGGCCGTCAGATCGCCCACGATCCGGCCATTGACCACCACGTCATAGCAGTGCACGTTGCCCTCGATCGAGCCTCGATCGCTCAGGACGAGCAAGGTCTGACTGCCGGCCGCGCCGCTGACGTTGCCTTTGATATGGCCGTCCATGCGCAACCCCTCGCTGAACTGAAGATCGCCGGTAATTCGCACGTCTTCTGCGATCAACGTGGCAAGCCTCGAGCGCTCGATACCTGCGTTTTTTTTCTTGCTGAACATCACGGTTTCCCCGAAAAAAGCCGCCGCTCAGGCTTTGGCGACGGCGACTCGACTCCACTACAGCACGGCATCATGGTCATGCCGCGCCTCTGCGGCAGCCGTGCATTGTTTCGCTCAGCGACGCGGCGCCGTCGCGCGGGCGGTGCCCTGCTCGCGCAGAAACGCCAGCTCGGCGCCGAGCCTCGCGACCTCGGCGGCGGCGCTGTCGGCCGTCTTCTGCACCGCGCCGCGCGCCGCCGACTCTTCGGCCAGCGCGAGCCTCAGGCGAAGCACTTCCGCCTGCCGGCTGCCGGCGTCCGCGCTCGCCACGGCGCATCGATCGCACGGCTCGTGCGGCCCGCGAGCCTGGCCCATCTGCCACGCCTTCAGCGCGAACGCGCCGGCACACGCGCTCAGCATGCAGACCACGGCCCAGACGGCCATGCGCCACGCCAGCGGCCGCGTGGGACGCAGCGTATAGCCGTGGCGGCTCAAACTCATCGTCACGCGCGAGGTGTGACCGCCCATGCGCCGCTTAACCATGAGCCGGCGGCGCAAACAGCGCGAGATAAGCGACGGGATTGACGACCTCGCCATTGACCCGTACTTCGAAATGCAGATGCGGACCGGTCGAGCGGCCGGTCGAGCCGACATCACCGATATGCTGTCGCGGCAGCACCAGTTCGCCCGCATGCACGACGAGCCGCGAGGCATGGCCGTAACGCGTGACGAACCCGTTGCCGTGATCGATGTCGATGGCGTTGCCGTAGCCCGATTTTTCGCCGGCGAAGATGACGCGGCCGCCGGCGGCCGCGAGGATCGGCGTCCCTGTGCCGGCAACCAGGTCGACGCCAGGATGGAAGCTCAAACGATGCGTGAACGGATCGCTGCGATTGCCGAACGGCGAGCCGAAGCGCGCTCCGTCGACCGGCATGCGGCCGGGAAACGCGGCATAGACGACGGCATGCCGGGCCGTCTGCCGTTCCAGTTGCGACAGCGTCGCGTCGATGCAGCTCAGTTGCTCGCGCGTGCGCTGCGCATCGGCACGGCCGCGTGCCTGCCCGGCAAGTTCATCGCAGCCGCGCGGCGGCAATGCGGGACCGCCTTCGCCGTCGGTGGCGGACATGTCGGATTCGCCATCCGATGCGGCACTGGCCGGCGCGGCGGAGCGTGGCATGGCCGGGCGCCGGGTCGGCTGCAGCGTGCTCAAACGCGTTTCGAAGTCGCGCAGCGTATCGACCTCGGCGGTGAGCCGCGCAATCCGCGGTTCGATCTGCGCGACCGACGCGTTCAGTTCGCCGAGTTGCGCGATCCGGTAGTCGCGTTCGACGTGATTTTCCTGCGGGACGACAGCGGCCTCATGAACCGGCCAGTGCATGCCGATCGCGATACCCGCGCCAACGGCCACGACGGCGGTGCCGCACGCCGCGCCCAACGCGAGCGATAACGCGGTACGACGCGTGACGAATCGCAGCGAGCCGCTTGCCAGTCCGCTGCCCAGCCGGAACGGGGCGGCCATTAGCGACGCCCGGCGCGCGTGCGGCCTCGCGCGCGAAGCGGCGCATGCGCGAGACCTCGCATGCGCGGAAACAGCCCATCGGCATGAGCCTCGATGCCACGCGCAGCCAGTGCGGCGCGCCGGGTAAAACGGAACTGCGGAGAGAACGGCGAAGGGATCAGCGGCATTGGATTCATACGGTATCGGCCGGATAAAACCGGAGGCGATAAAAGACGAAGCTGGCGATTATCACCTGGGATTGCCAGGCTCTATCTCAAATACAGGACGGGGCCTGGAGAGACATGCGCGATGCGCAGCGAATGGAGCAACGCGTGGCGTTCGAAGCGTGTGTTGCGCGCTGCGCCATGTCGTGCGGTACGAGCCGATGCGCGTTCGCGTCGGTCGGCACACGGGCATGACCGGCGATGCGCCGCTGCGCGTGCAAGGTGCAAGACCGCGCGGTAATCGGCGGCGCCGTTCGGGCGGCGGCCCGCCCCGCGAGAAAACGCTTGACTTCTGGCGTCCAGAAACTAATATACGCAACGCGTATATTTTTACCTCGCCCTTCCCGCCGATTCCTTTTTCCGACAGGTGCCCTCATGAGCGTTCCGCAACAAGCCTTCCTACGCGATGCGATGCGTCGCCTGAACATGACGCGCGATACGTTCGCGAGCCGTATCGGCGTATCGCGGCGGGCGCTCGATACGTGGCTGCTGCCGGACGACTCGCAGGAATCGCGTGCGATGCCGGAAATCGTCGAGCGCTTCGTGTCGGAAATCGTCAACGCGGAGCCCGGTGAAAAATATACGCAAAGCGTAGACTCGCAATCGCTGGCGAGCCAGATGCTGTTCGAGGGCAGGCCGCAGTTGCTGTCGGTCGATCAGTTCTCGCGCGACTCGGTCGAGACGCTCTTTCGCGTCGCCGACATCATGCAGCCCATCGCGCGACGCCGCAAAATCTCGCGCGTGCTCGAAGGCGCGGTGCTCGGCAATCTGTTCTTCGAAGCCAGCACGCGTACGCGCGTGAGTTTCGGCGCGGCGTTCTGCCGGCTCGGCGGCTCGGTCTGCGACACCACGGGCTTCACGTTTTCGTCGATGGCGAAGGGCGAATCGATCTACGACACGAGCCGCGTGATGAGCGGCTACGTCGACGCGCTCGTGATCCGCCATCCGGAGCAAGGCTCGGTGGCCGAATTCGCGCGCGCGACCAACGTGCCGGTCATCAACGGCGGCGACGGCCCCGGCGAGCATCCGAGCCAGGCCCTGCTCGACCTCTACACGATCCAGCGCGAGTTTTCGCGCCTGGGCAAGATCGTCGACGGCGCGCATATCGCGCTGGTCGGTGACCTCAAATACGGCCGCACCGTGCACTCGCTCGTGAAACTGCTCGCGCTGTACCGTGGCATCAAGTTCACGCTGATCTCGCCGCCGATGCTCGAAATGCCGGGCTACATCATCGAGCAGATTTCGCGCAACGGCCATGTGATCGAGCAGACGCACGACCTGCGCAACGGCCTCGCCGGCGCCGACGTCGTGTACGCGACGCGCATCCAGAAGGAACGCTTCACCGACGAATCGTTCGAAGGCTACACGCCCGACTTCCAGATCAACCAGGCGCTCGTCGACAGCATCTGCGGCGCCGACACGCTCATCATGCATCCGCTACCGCGCGACAGCCGGCCCGGCGCGAACGATCTGAGCGTCGACCTCAACCACGACTCGCGGCTCGCGATTTTCCGGCAAACCGACAACGGCATTCCGGTGCGGATGGCGATTTTCGCGGTGCTGCTCGGCGTCGAAAAGCAGGTTCAGCATTCGATGCGCGATGCCGCATGGCGCCCGCCCGTGTATCTCGGCCCGGATGACGCGGTGTTTCACGGCATCGACTGAGAGCGAGCCCGCTGCCGGTTCTGCTTACGGCATCATTGGCGAATCAGGCTGCGGCGCCCGCTTGCGCCGCGTGTCTGAACATGCCGGCAAAGAACAGCACCTGATACTGCACCGCGTTCGACCAGTACTGCCAGGTATGTCCGCCTGGCCGCTCGGCGTAATCGTGCGGCACGCCGAGTTCGACGAGCCGCTCGTGCAGCAGCCGGTTCGATTGCACCAGCGAATCGTTGACGCCGCAGTCGATCGTCAGCGCGATATGCTCGCGGCCGAAATCCTGCGCGCTCGCGACGATCGCTTCGCTGTTCCAGAAGTCGGCATCTTGCGACGGATCGCCGAAAACCTGGTCGATGCCGGGTTCGTCTTCGCAGCCGCGCGGGTCCACCGCGCCGCTGATGCTGCCCGCCGCACCGAATTCGCCGGGCCGGTCGAGCGCGATGCGCAGCGCGCCGAATCCGCCCATGCTCAGGCCCGTGATCGCGCGCGCCTGCTTCGCCGCGATCGTGCGGAAATGTCCGTCGATATAGCTCACCACTTCGGTGCCGACATAGGTCTCGTAACGGCTGCGAGGATCGACGGGACTATCGATGTACCAGCTCTCGTGCCCGCCGTCGGGCATCACGAGAATCACGTGATAGCGGTCGGCCAGTTTGCCGATATGCGAATTCGCGGTCCAGTCGGTATTGTCGCCGCCCGAACCGTGCAGCACGTAGACGACCGGAAAGCGCTTGTCCGCATTGCCGCGCGCGTACTGATCGGGCAGCACGACCGTCGCATCGAACGAACGATGCATCGCCACGCTCGGAATCGCGACGACGCGTGTCTGAAATGCCCATACCGGCGACGCAATCAGCATCAGAATGAGCCAGAACGCACGAACTGGATTCATGGTGGGTCGCTCTCCGCTTCGCTTTCATTCGTCAGGCATGCGAATAAAGTCATTGCGCATGCGTCGGCCAATGTCTCCCGACGACTTTAGCAAGAGCGACTTACAACCGTATTTCAGCGAAACATACGGTCCGTCAGGGGCAGGGCGTTGTGGGACAGGTCGTGCCAGAGATCTTCGGTGTTCGGCGTATTTCGGGCTTTGTGGACGGGCGGTGACGCTGCGCATCAAAATCGCCCCATTAAATGGAAACACGGCAAGACGACAGACACGCCCCTCATAAATAGGCATTTGAAATCGAGATAGACAGCGTTTTTGTCAGTCTTTGTGAAAATCGTTCTATCTCGATTTTTCCGTGTTGACCCGATCGTTTTTCCATGATGAGGTAGCGGACTTCTCAAGCTGCCTGGGAATCAAACTTGCGCAGCCGGATATCGATATTCACGGCTGTTGACGTTACCCATAGTGAGGCAAAGTGAAGCGCTACGTACTCAGGAAAGGAGACAAATCGACCAATGGCGGCATCGTTACGGAGGGAATTGAAACTGCACCGATCATGGTGTGCCGATAACCTATCTTGGCGCGCAGGTCTGGTGTAGCGGTTGCCAGTCTGTTGGTCATATTGAACCAACTGGGCCGCGCCACCGCGCAGTCAGATACGGCAAACAGGAAGCACTAGACGGGGACATTTGCCTGTGCAAATGCTGCCCGCCACCCATCCTTCATACATCGCAAAGCCACTCATTGTACGGTTTCCAAGCTCATGGACTGGAGCCAGTGGAATATGACGCTCGCGGTCAGGCACTGCCAACCGATCCAACCGGCGATTTTGACGAGCGAGTGCGCATCATCGACGCTAACGCGTCGAGCACTCGTCGCGACGCCGTATCACATACGAACGGCGAGCGGCGCAGTCTACCAGGGTGTAACGGATTCTCTTGGCTACTGTCCACGCGTCTATACCAACAACATATCGCGACTCGATATTGCAGTCGGGATTCGTGCGCTGGAGCGCTGGACAATCGCTTCATGACTAAAGTGCCGGAGCACTGAAGATAATGGGAAATTACGTTTATCAAACCAACACCAATCGGAGAGCAAACTCTCAATACGATGTGCTTGGGCATCCTATGCCCGCAAAGGTATTCATCTTTGTCGTCGTTGACGAACCTGGACAGGATGGTTTTCTCGTTCGCCAATGCTACGCTGACGTTGACAACCCCTATCTGCAAGAGTTGAAACTTGGTGAGTTGGGAAATTTGCGAGAGGTGTACCCGGAAAAATATGGGCTATGGGGAAAAGGATCTGGCTCGGGTGCAACGATCGCAGAGCATGTAATGGGTGAAGAAAGAGTCACAAGCTTTTCCTCTACAAGATCAGACTTTCCGGGTGGTGCAACCCGTTTTGATGGGAAAACAGTCTATATCGACATCGCAAAGGCGAAGCGCTCCGGCGCGCGACTTGTTACCGGTCAACAAATTCGTGCCGCACTGGACGAATACGCCCAACAGAATCCACATTTGAAGAAACGAATAGAGACGATACGCGGCTATTCGGAAGCCCTGGATAGGGAAATCCTGATACAACCCCATCCCAGCGTGCCGCCATCAGGCGTGTTCACACCGGAGGGATTGGGTGGGACGCGGGGCCTCGTGAAATACGTGCGCGTGGTACAGGTATTTTGCATTGCATTCACCGCTTATGATCTTTCGGTGGCAATCGGGCAATCGTTTAAGACAACGTCGGTTCGCCCCATCGAAAAGGAAGTTGTGCGACAGATGGGCGGCTGGGGTGGCGCGATAGCTGGTGCCAGGATCGGTGCAATTGCCGGGACCATGATTGGTGTCGAGACAGGACCGGGAACCGTGATTACGGGTCTGATTGGCGGAATAGTTTTCGGAACGATAGGCTATCTCGGCGGAAGCTTCGCCACCACGAAGATGCCGACGCATTAACAGGGAAATCAGCGTGTTCTCATTGCAACGAATAATCGACGATATCGGTCGCAAGCGGCAAGAGCGGCGCTTTGCTTCGCAGTCGCAAAACCGGCTGACGGAAGTCATCGAGCACGTCTTCGGAGCCGATATCGACAAACTGAAGGAGATATTTCCATCGTCCGGCATAGTCACGATTCTCGACGACTTCCCCGCTTACATCGAGATTCGCCCTCTTCGCGATATCGGCGTCAATGCCTTTCTCGTGAGTCAGACTATCGAGGTTGCCCAAATGCCGCGTTACGTCATGACTATTCGCAACGGTCGCGAGGAAACAGAGTGGCAACACTATAACAACGACCATCTGCATACTTTCCTCAAGCATGACCAGGAACTTGCGGGATTCAATATGCGGCTCCTGACCAACGACATTGCCTTGATCCGGCAACTCGCTGACGCACGATTCAATCCCCCTTGCCCATGGATCGCATTCTATGAGCTTGGCCCGATTGCAGGCTCCTTACAGGGTAACGCCGAATACTGGTATCACCACGTCTGGGACCGGTACTGGGAAGCGCTCAGTCTCCACGAACAGTCTGAGTTTCTTGCAAGGAAGCGACAGGAAACCATTAGCTACATGTCCGAGAGTGAATGGCGGGATTGGATAAGCGGACTCAGATTCCGCGATCCAAGAACACGCGACTCACCATGAATGGCTCGGCAAGAACGTCAGGCACATCCCGCTTCCCGCATTCAACCGAACCCGCCCCATCATGCACGCCATGCATAGTCATCTTGCAAGAGTTTCCCTTCTTCGGCGCACACGCCTGTGGCATCGTCATATCGCGCTGCAACGTATCGAGCTTCGCACTTCCCCCAGGGAAGAGGTGAGCGCGCCGCGCTCCACATATCGAATGCTCATGACGATCAATTCAAGGAGAAACCAGCATGTCCCACCCCCAACAATTCAGTGGCAAGGATGAACTTATCGCCCGTTGCATCCCCTTTCTGGAAGAGGTCAAAGACATCACGACGAGCACGGAAGTCGAACAATGGCTGAATACCCGCTATGGCGTGGATAGCGAGTTGTACCAGGATCTGTCGCGTCTGATCCGGCTCGGCGTGAAGGAAGGCTGGGCGGCCGACGTCGAAGTCGGCGGCCCACGCTATCGCCGTGCCCGGCTCGTCACGCCCTCCGCCGAGACGTTCTATTTCAGCATCACCGCGGTTCTGATAGACAGCTCGGACAACACCCAGAACAATCCCGAAGGCAGCTTTCGCGGCGACTACCACGCGCATCCGTATGGCGAGTTCAACATGGTCGTGCCGCTCGACGAAGGCGCCGCGCTGATGGGCCCGAACGGCTGGTGCCACGCCGGCTGGACAGCCCCGGCCCCGGGCAGCAGCCACTATCCGGAAGCGAGAGGCGGCGCCGTCATCGCCCTGTTCTTCCTGCCCTCGGGACGAATTTCCTACGATGCAAAGCCGCCGCAAGCTCGAACGTCAGACGCGCTTCACGCCTGAACCTCGCTGACCACGTCCTCGATCTGCCGCCTGAGCCACTGTAGTGCTGCGTCGTTGTCATTGCGCTCGTGCCAAACGACTCGTACCTCTTCGCTCGGGCACGCGTAGGGCGTCGCGCGCGTCGTCAATTCTCCCTGGCTCTCCATCTCGCGCCCGAGTGGCAATGGAACAAGCGCGAGCATGTTGCTGGAACGCAGGAGTGCCGGCATGGCCAGCGCGTGCGCGACCGCCACGCGCACGCGCGGCGACTCGCCGCGCGCCGCGTAGGCACGATCGAGTGCATCGCGGTTGAACATCTCGGACTGCCTGGCAAGACCGCGTTCGAGAATAAAGCCGCTTACCGCGCCCTCTTCTTCCCCGCCGAGCGAGATGGTCGCGAGCGGGTATTCGAGCAGATCATCGAGCGTAAGCGGCCGCCCGGCGAGCGGATGATCGCGATGCATCAGCAAAACATCGGTCTGCTCCCAGATCGTCATCCAGCGCAAGCGCGACGGAATCTCCGCGAAGATGCCGACCGCGATATCGATGCGGCCCACATCGATCTGGCCGGCGAGATCGAGGCGTGTCGACGGCCGGACGACGAGATCCGTCAGCGGCGCTTGCGCGCTCAGACGCTGGCTGAGTCGCCCGAGCAACAGCGAGGTGATGTAGTCGTTGGCCGCGACGACAAACTTGCGCTGCGCGTCGGCCGGTTCGAATGCGGCGACGCCCAGCGCCAGCTTGATCTGCTGAAGCGCACCGCGCAACGGGCCTGCCATGTCCATCGCGCGCGCGGTGGGCTGCATGCCCTTGCCGGTACGCACGAAAAGATCGTCGTTGAGGACCTGGCGCAGGCGTGCCAGTGCATGGCTCACTGCTGACTGGCTCAGGTGCAGGCGCTTGCCCGCAAGCGCGAGACTGCGCTCCTCGAATACCGCGTCGAAGACGCGCAGCAGGTTCAGGTCGATGTTATCCAGAGACATCATGCGGCTCCGTGCGCTGGCCGGCCGGTAGGCACTGCCCTAGCATCGTTGACGTTCGGCATGGATTCAATGCGGCACGCTGCGTCCAGCAGCGCCCTGTACGGCACGCAGGCAGCGCCGCCATCTGCGGCAGAAATCAACGCGTCGCTCGTGCGCGCGAGCACGTCGAGTTCGCCGCGCTCGCCATCGTGTGGCACGTAATTGACGATAGGCATGACATCTTTCCCTGGTCGACTGAAGCAAGCGCGTCAGCTTACCAGGATTCCATGCAAAGCGAGCGATGGGAACACCATCGGCATGTTTCGACATACCCCCGATGCTCCCACCCGGTAACGTCCAGACGAGATTGCGGCGGATGTCTATCTCGACGCGCACGGGCGCCCCGAGCCTCGGCACGAACTGCTGTCCCACACGTGCCTGCGCGAGCAATTCTCCGGCGGCGCGACGCCGACCTCGTACCTCGAACGCGAGAGCGAACTGCTGCAATGGCATCCGGGCGGACCACTGCTCGTACAGCCGGGCGCGGCGATCGACCTCGCGGTCAGTTGCGCTCTCGCGGGTATTGGCATCATTCATCTGTTCGAGGAGATGCTGCGCGCACATATCGCCAGCGGCGCGCCCGAACCAACTCTCGAACCGTGGCGGCTGCGCTTTTCGGGGCCGTTTCTGTATTACCCGAGGGCATCGCCACGTGCCCGCGCCGCTGCGCGCATTCGTCGACTTTCTCAAAGACGACGCACAGGCATCCTGATGATTGATGCCGAGCCGGCCGGGACATGAGCAACATGCCGCCTCAGCGATCGCCCCTGCACAGACGCGCGATCATCGTCAGAAAATATTCCACGCCACTCGGCTTGCGCAGGTAAAAACTCCAGTTGCGCGCCTCGCCTTCGGACGGCGGCACGGCCGTGTGCAGCAGAATCGGCACATCGGCGAGTTGCGGCATCGCCTTGAGGCTGCGGCACAGCTCGGCCCCGTCCATGACCGGCATCGTCCAGTCGGTGACAATCAGGTCGGGAACATGGGCACGCGCGCACGCGAGCGCTTCGGCGCCGTTGTTCGCACAACTCACCTCATACCCCTCGCGTTCCAGAATCAGGCACCACGCGGCCAGAATTTCCGGCTCGTCGTCCACCAGCAGGATTGAGCGCGTCATCGTCTGCGAACTCGTTGCTTCGATTGCCCGACGAGATGGCGCAAGAGGTGTTCCACATGCGGCAATTGCGGCGATAATGGGCGCCATCTTCGGCTCTCTCCGGGCCCAGCCGGGCACCGGGCGCCCATGCATACGCGGCACAACGGCGCGATGGCGCGATGGCACGACGCCAGGGCCCACGGAGCCGACGGGAGCAATGCGATCGGGCGAGTTCGTACGTTCGTATGTTGTAGAAATTTCCTGGGCGCATTCATCATGACCGACACACGCATCAGTCCGCTGCGCAATTTCGCCGACTACGTCCGGGCGGAACGCAGCCGTCTCACGCAGCAATGGATGGATGCCGTTGCCACCGACCTCGATCTCGTCGAAGCCGACAAGCTCACCTATCAGCAACTCGCCGATCATCTGCCGGAAATTATCGAAGGACTCTGCGCCGCGCTCGATGTGGAAGACCTCGAACAGGTCGAAACGTCGATCGAGCGCAACGCGAAAAAGCACGGCAAGATTCGCTGGGATCAGGGCTACCGCATCGAAGAACTCGTGCGCGAACTCGATCTTTTCCGGCGCGTGCTCGCCGAAGCGCTCGAGGAATTCGCCGCGCGCGAGAGCAGCTTCACGCGGCGTCACGAAAGCCGCGCGCGGCGGCTCATCGCCGAAGCATTCAGCATGGTCACGCACACGTCGATCAAGGAAGTGGTCAACGAGCGCGATCGCAAGATCGACGAGTACACGGGGCAGCTCGAACGCGCGAATCACGAGTTGATGCTCAAGCAGCAACTGGTCGGCGCGCTGCACGAGTCGCGCATGCAGATCACGCGCAGCGTCGTGCACGATCTGCGCAACTTCCTCAACGCGTTTTCGATCGCGCTGCAACTGATCGCGCGGGCGCCCTCGAAAGCCGAGACCGCCTTGACGCTCGCCAACCGCCAGGCCGCCGACATGAAGCAACTGGTCGACCAGATGGTCGAGTACTCGGTCGTGCTCGGCGACGCCACGCCGCTCGTGCCCGAAGCGGTCGATCTGCGCGAGCTTTACGAGGAGCTCGTCGCATCGTCGCGGCCGCTCGTCGAAGCCAAAGGGCTCAGGCTGCTCGCCTCGATCGATCCGGCGTTGTCGGTCGTCACGTCGAATCGCCTGAAGCTCAAGCAGATCGCGGTCAATCTGCTATCCAATGCGATCAAGTACACGAAGTCGGGGCAGGTCGAATTGCAACTCGCGACCGCCGGCACCGACCACTGGACGATTCGCGTGACGGATACCGGCGTCGGCATCGCACCCGCGGATGCGGATCGCGTGTTCGACGAATTCGAGCGTGCCGCCGGCGAGGACATTCCGGGCACGGGGCTCGGGCTCGCGATCGTCTGCGAGCTATGCCGCGTGCTGAACGGTCACATCGGGTTTGCGTCGCGCGAAGGCGTCGGCACGACGTTCGAGATCCGCTTTCCGTTGCGAAGCGAGTGACCTTCGCGATTGCCGTGCGGCACGTTCGCACGATCCGCTACACTGCGCGGATCGATACATCTCCCCATCGACCCACAGCCTCATCGCCTTATCGACCGCGCATGATCCATCTGCAAACCGCCCGCTTTCCTGAACAACTCGACATCGTGCGGACCATTTTCCGCGAATATGCCGGGAGTCTCGGCATCGATCTCGGCTTCCAGCAGTTCGACTCCGAACTGGCCGGCTTGCCCGGCAAATTTGCCGAGCCTCGCGGCCGCGTGCTGCTCGCGAGCAACGACGCGGGCGAGATTGTCGGCTGCGTCGCAATGCGTCCGCTCGACGAAACGATCTGCGAAATGAAGCGCCTTTACGTGCGCCCCGCGGGACGCGGCCTGCATGTGGGCCGGCATCTGGCTACGCGCATCTGTGCGCTGGCGAAACAGGCCGGCTATCGGCGCATGCGCCTCGACACGCTGCCGACGATGCAGGCCGCGCTCGGACTCTATGCGTCGCTCGGCTTCGAACCGATCGACGCTTACGTGTTCAATCCGATTCCCGGCGCGATCTTTCTCGAATGCGATCTGACGAAGCAGCACGAGCAATCGGCGTAGCCGGCGCCATCGCGCACACCGGTTCTGCTCAGCGCGCAGCATGAATGAGGTTAGCGCCGCCGTGGATGGCGTGGCCCGCGGGCAGGCATGCGCTCATCGCGCCGCCGCCCTGCCCGCTCAGACCGCGCACGATCACGTCCGCCGATTGGCCGTCGCGCCGCGCGAGTTCCGCGAGATCGAGCAACGCGGCATATCGCGCGGAACAGTCCTGCGATGCCGCGTCGAAGCGGTGGCCCGCGACATCGGCCGCCGATGCGACCCAGGTGTCGATGGCCGGCAGCGCCGCCACCACGAGCATCGCCAGTGCGGATACGGTGCAAATGGCGCGTATCGACGACACCCCGGTTCGCGCCCGACACCTCGCGGTTTCTCGCCCGGCACACGTTGCATCGCTCGCGACCTCATACGCCGCCTCGCATTTCCTGGCACGCCGGAAGCGCATGAATCCACCGCATTTGACGAGTCGCATCGCCACGTCCGTCACGCGCATCACGCCCAGTGCGCCGGCACCCAGACACGCCCGACCCAGTGGCCCGGCACCCACACGGCCGCACGCCGCACCGGCGCGACGTACACGGGACGCGGCGCGACATAGTAGACGGCACGCGGCGCGGGCCGCGCCACATAGACGACCGGGGGCGGCGGCACATAAGCCAGCGGCGGCGTCACCACTACGGGCTTCGGCGGCACATACACGACCGGCGGCGGCACGACGGCCGGTGCCGTCGCCACGACCACCGGTTTCGGCGCCACATACGCGACCGGCGCCGCAGCGACCACCGGGTTCGGCGCGACGACCACGGCCGCGCCGCCCACCGTCGTGCTGCTGACTGTCGCGCTGCCGGCCGTCGCACCGCCCGCGACCACGACGCCGCCCGTGACCACGGTCCCGCTCGACGTCACCGTGCTGTCGTGCGTGCCGGTCACGCTCGTCGACGTCGTCACGACACCCGGCGCAACGCGCGTCGCCGTGCCCGAGTGATAGACGCTGCCGTTATCGGGGCCCGTCACCGTACCGGAGCGCGAGCAGGTCGAGCCCGCGCAATTCGTCGCGGCCGAATGGTCGTAGGTATTGCCGTTCGCCCCCGTCACCGTACCCGACGACGAATACTGGCCCGGCCCGTTGCGCGTAACGTCGCCGGACGTGGTGGCCGTCTTGCCGTCCGGTCCGGTCAGCGTGCCGGTGTGCGCGCAGGTGCCGCCCGCGCAGCTGGTATCGCCCGAGTGCTGCACCGAGTTGCCGTAGCGCCCGGTCGCCGTGCCCGAATTCGAGAACTGGCCGGGCGCCGTGCGCGTCACCGTGCCGGTGTTGCTCGCGAAGCCGCCGTACGGACCGGCGACGCCGCCCGCGTGCGAACAGCTGCCGCCGCCACACGAACCATAATGCGCGCCGTTATAGACCCCGTGCGACGTGTAGGCCGTGCCATGCCCCGACCATGCGAACGCCGAGGCGCTGCCGAACTCGAAGACGGCAGCGGCCGCGCCGAGCAGGAATGTGCGCAGCACGCGGCGCATCGATGCGCCAGCCGGCGCGGCAACGGAAGCGAGGTCGGCGCGCTGCGCGCCCGTCTGAATTGAAGCTGCGAATAAACGATTTTTCACGAGATGTCCTTACTGGATTCGGGCCACTTGCGTCACTGCCGCGTGGCGACGAACGGACTATAGAAGGACATGCCGGGTAAATCATCGGCGAAGATATGTCGCGCCGTGTCACCGCGGCGACGCCCCGCCGCACAAGGCCTGGCGGGCGTTTCGCGGCGCACGCGACATATTTCGACATAGTTTGCGTCGCCTCTTCGGGGCGCTCACTGCCCGAGCGGCGTCACCTGCACGGCCGCCGCCGAGACGAACACCGCGTACAGCGTATCGCCGACCTTCACGTCTTATAGGCGGCCTTGTGGATGGCTCGATCGCGTGATCTCGCGCCAAAAGAAACAGCCCCATCGCCAAAGCGAGGGGGCTGTCGTCAAACCACCGTGGTCATCGAAGCGCGAGCGGCCGGGGCTGGCCGTGGCCGAGCGCGCGCCGCGCTACCCGCGTTCGGTCATCACACGCGTTCGATCGCGATTGCGATACCTTGGCCGACGCCGATACACATCGTGCACAGCGCGAAGCGGCCTTGCGTGCGTTGCAGTTGATACGTCGCGGTCGTGACCAGACGCGCGCCGCTCATGCCGAGCGGGTGGCCCAGCGCGATCGCGCCGCCGTTCGGGTTCACACGGGGATCGTCGTCGGCGACGCCGAGCGCGCGCAGCACCGCGATGCCTTGCGAGGCGAACGCTTCGTTCAGTTCGATCACGTCGAACTGGTCGATCGTCATGCCGAGGCGCGCGAGCAGTTTCTGCGTGGCGGGCGCCGGGCCGATGCCCATCACGCGCGGCTCGACGCCGGCGGTAGCGACGCCGAGCACGCGGGCGCGCGGCGTGAGGCCGAAGCGCTTCGCGGTTTCCGCGTTGGCGAGCAGCAGCGCGGCCGCGCCGTCGTTCACGCCCGAGGCGTTACCGGCCGTGACCGTGCCGTCCGGACGCACGACGCCCTTCAGCCTGGCGAGCGTTTCGAGGCTCGTTTCGCGCGGATGCTCGTCCTGCAGCACCGTGATCGGATCGCCCTTCTTCTGCGCGATCGTCACGCCGACGATTTCCTGCGCGAGCGTGCCGTCCTTCTGCGCGCGAGCCGCCTTCTGCTGGCTGCGCAGCGCGAACGCGTCCTGGTCGGCGCGGCTGATGTTGTAGTCCGTCGCGACGTTTTCGCCGGTTTCCGGCATCGAGTCGACGCCGTACAGCTTCTTCATCAGCGGATTGACGAAGCGCCAGCCGATCGTCGTGTCGTGGATCTCGTTCTGACGCGTGAACGCGCTGGTCGCCTTGGGCATCACGAACGGCGCGCGGCTCATGCTTTCGACGCCGCCCGCCACCATCAGCGCGGCCTCGCCCGACTTGATCGCGCGCGCGGCGATGCCGATCGCGTCCATGCCCGAACCGCACAGACGGTTGACCGTCGAGCCCGGCACGTCCTTCGGCAGGCCTGCGAGTAGCAGCGACATGCGCGCGACGTTGCGGTTGTCGTCGCCGGCCTGGTTCGCACAGCCGTAGATCACGTCGTCGATGGCGCTCCAGTCGACGTTCGGGTTACGCTCCATCAGCGCCTTGAGCGGCACCGCGCCGAGGTCGTCGGCGCGCACCGACGACAGCGAACCCGCATAACGGCCAATGGGGGTGCGAATCGCGTCGCACAGGAATGCTTCGGTCATGTGATGTCTCCAGTTGAGATGCTACGTGCGCTGCGCCGCGCGCCGGTTTTCCGTGGATGACGCGAGCCCGATGCATCAGCACATCGACGCATCGGCCCGGCGGCCCTCACGGCAAATGGCGGCAAGCTGCGGGACGCCGCAGGAAAGCGGCGGCGCGGCGGTCACCACGGGCGGTCGCCACCTCAAGGCAGCTTAGCGCAGGATCGTGAACGATGGGCTTGGAATCGACGACAGTTGCCGCAACCGCGGCGTGCCTCGGCGTGGTTTCCTCACCCGGCCTTATGTTCTATATACGAACACAAGGTCATATATCGAACAAACAGGCTCGATGATAGGCGCGTGCGCGAAACCGTGTCAAGCACGGACGAAGCCGTGCCAGCGGATACCAGGGAATACGCGCAGGGAGTGGTTCTCAACCGGTCTTCAATGCAAGCCGATTCCTTGAGGAGTCGGCGGCACTGAAGAACGATCAGGTAAACGGCAGAACGAGAGGCAAAACGAACGATGAATCGCGACGCTCAACGCGCCGCGTCGAGATAAGGCCGCAGCCATCCGAGCCCCGCCGAGGTCGCCGCGCGCGGCCGGTATTCGCAGCCGATGTAGCCATCGTAGCCGAGCGAATCGATCAGATCGAACAGGTACGGATAGTTCAGCTCGCCGATGTCGGGTTCGTGACGCTCGGGCACGCCCGCGATCTGGATATGGCCGATGCCGGCCCTATCGCGCTTGAGCTTCATCGCCAGATCGCCCTCGACGATCTGGCAGTGATAGCAGTCGAACTGCACCTTCAGATTCGCGGCGCCGACTTCGGCGCAGATCGCCTGCGCGTCATCCTGGCGATTGAGGAAATAGCCCGGCATGTCGCGCGCATTGATCGGCTCGATGACGATCATGATCTGCTCGGCTTGCGCGGTCTGCGCGGCGTAGGCGAGATTCTTCAGATACACGTCGCGCAGTTTTTCGCGCGGCTGGTCCTGCGGCGCGAGGCCCGCCATCACGTGCAGCTTGCGGTTGCCGAGCACGCGCGCGTAGTCGAGCGCGGTGTCGATGCTGCGGCGGAATTCGTCCTCGCGGCCCGGCAGGATCGCGATGCCGCGCTCGCCGCCGTTCCAGTCTCCCGGCGGCGCATTGAAGAGCGCCTGCGTGAGGCCGTGCGCATCGAGTTGCGCTTGCAGTTCGTCGGCGCGAAAGTCGTACGGAAACAGAAACTCGACCGCTTTGAAACCGTCGCGCGCGGCGGCGGCGAAACGGTCGAGAAAAGCGTGCTCGTTGTACATCATGGTCAGATTGGCGGCGAAGCGAGGCATGGCGACAACTCCTTGAAAACAGTGTGTAGGGCGCGCGATGCATGCGCTGAGCACGCGTGCGCCGATAAAAATAAACGAACGGACGGGAACGTCGACGGCAACGCAGCGTGCCGACTTCGCGGAGCCGAGCGGCGCGGCACATGCGTCCGCGCGAGACGCAAGCTATGCCCGCACAATCAGCACCCGCGCCGCCTTACCAGCGCGCGCCGAACACCGCGCGCAGTTCTTCGAGCGCGGCTTCTTCGAGCGGCGCGGGACGCGGCTGCGTCATCAGCCACAGGCGCGCGGTCTCCTCGAGTTCTTCGAGCGCATACGACGCATGCGCGACCGAGCGCTCCCACACCACCGGCCCCAACCGGTCGAGCAACACCGCACGCACGCTGTCGGCGAGCGCGGCGATCTGCGCGGCCACTTGCGGATCGCCGGGGCGGCGGTAACGGATCAGCGGGACGTGTCCCACTTTCATCACGTAGTACGGCGTGATCGGCGGCAGCACGTCGGTCTCGCTCCAGACGCCCGCGAGCGTCAGCGCGACGAGATGCGTCGAATGCGTATGGACGATGCCGCGCGCTTCGCGATTGCGCGCATAGATGCCCTGATGCAGCGCGAGCGTTTTCGACGGCTTGCCGCCCGACACCGCGCGCCCGTCGACGTCGACCTTCGCGATGTCCGTAGGGTCGAGCCGGCCGAGGCACGCATCGGTCGGTGTGATGAGCCAGCCGTCGTCGAGCCGCGCGCTGATGTTGCCGGCGGTGCCGACCGTATAGCCGCGCTGGTAGAGGCTCGCGCCGCAGGCGCAGATTTCCTCGCGCACGCGCGCTTCGTCAGTCGTGTGGAGTGCGGGGGTGGATACAGGTGCAGCGGTCATCGTAGGGTTCCATCCAGATGGCGTAATGCCTTGAAGAAATCGGTCATGGGCTAACTCATCCCCGCCTCGGCCAGCCGGCGCGCCGCGTTATACAGATGCGTCTGCGCAGCCTCGCGCGCCGCCTGCGGATCGCGCGCGCGGATCGCGGCGGCAATCGCCGCATGCTCGTCGCGCACCTGCCGCGAGAAATCTTCGCGCAGCGCCTCGTTGCGGCGCGTGACGACCACGCCCGCTTCGAGGTATTGATTGAGGAACGTCAGCGTCTTGAGGAAATACGGATTGCCGGTGGCCGCCGCGATCGCGCGATGAAACGCGACGTCTTCGGCGACGCCGTCGTCGCCCTCGGCCACCGCCTCGTCGATGCGCGCGAGCGCCGCCTCGATCGACGCCATCTCGGCGTCGCCGCACCGCAGCGCGGCTTCGGCGGCGACCTCGGCCTCGATCGCGCGGCGCAGCGCGAGAATCTGCACGACCGAGCCCGGCTCGGCCGCTTCGGCGTAGTCGATGCGCAGCGGCCGGATCGCGCCGTGCCCGGCGACGAACACGCCGCTGCCCTGGCGCGGCTCGACCACGCCCTCGTTCTTCAGGCGCGAAATCGCCTCGCGGATCACCGTGCGGCTCACGCCGAACTGCTGCGCGAGCACGGCCTCGGTCGGCAGCTTGCCGCCGCGCACGAAAGCGCCTTTGTCGATCTGCACGAGCAGTTGCTGCGCGACCGTGTCGCTCAACGCCCGCGCGGGAATCTTGTCGAACATGAGGTATCGGATGGCTGCGGATGAGCCGAATTAGTCAGGTTATCGGGTCATCATACAAATTTCACGAGTTCAGCCCTATCCACGCAAACCCTGGCATTTTTGAGAGAACGCGCGTCATTTGGCGAAACAGAAGGCTTAAGCTATCGTCACGCCTTTGCGCCACAATGCGCGGCATCGAATGGCGCACGCCCGCGCGCCTTCATGCGCATCTTTTCCGAACGCACTTTTCAAGGCCCATGAGCAAAGCCCTGCCGTCGTCTTCCGCCGTTCCCGCCCACGCCGAGCCGGCCCCGGAGAAACCGGGCGACTCGTACGTGCAGTCGTTCGCGCGCGGTCTCGCGGTGATCCGCGCGTTCGACGCGACGCGCCCCGAGCAGACGCTCACCGACGTCGCCGCCGCGACCGGCCTCACGCGCGCGGGCGCGCGCCGGATTCTGCTGACGCTGCAGACGCTCGGCTACGTGGAAGCCGACGGCCGCCTGTTTCGCCTGACGCCGAAGATTCTCGACCTTGGCTTCGCCTACCTCACGTCGATGCCGTTCTGGAATCTCGCGGAACCGGTCATGGAAAATCTGTCGTCGCAGGTTCACGAAAGCTGCTCGGCGGCCGTACTCGATCGCACCGAGATCGTCTACGTGCTGCGCGTGCCGACGCACAAGATCATGACGATCAACCTCTCGATCGGCAGCCGCCTGCCTGCGTATTGCACGTCGATGGGCCGCGTGCTGCTCGCCGCGCTCGACGACGACGAGCTCGACGCCACGCTGAACTCGGCGCCGCTCTACGCGCACACGCCGCGCACGGTCACCGACAAGGAAGAGCTGAAGAAGCTGATCGCGCAGGTGCGCCGCCAGGGCTGGGCGATCGTCGATCAGGAACTCGAAGGCGGACTGATTTCGCTGTCCGCGCCGATCCGCAACCGCCAGGGGCGCGTGATCGCGGCGCTGAACATCAGCGGCAACGCGCAGCGCAATTCGGCGCGGCAAATGGTGAAAGCGTTTCTCGAACCGCTGCAGCAGGCCGCGCAGACGGTGTCGGATATGGTGGCGCGGCGCGGTTGAGGCGTGCGCTCAAGGGCTGCGCTTAAAAAACGCGCCTGAAGAACGCCCTTAAAGAACGCTCCCACGGAACGCCCCTAAGGCGCACAGATCACCGCGCGGCCGGCGGACGCGGCAACCGGGCGCGAGGCAGCGCCCCTGCCTCGCCCGATCGTTCAATCGCCTAGCCGCCCAATCGCCCAATCACTCACTGCGCGAGATAACGCTCCACGAGCCGCGTCCAGAACGCCGCACCGATCGGCAGGTTGTGGTCGTTGAAGTCGTAATGCGGGTTGTGCACCATGCAGCCGTCCTCGCCGACGCCGTTGCCGATGCGCAGGAACGTGCCCGGCCGCTGCTGCAGCATGAACGCGAAGTCCTCGCTGCCCATCAGGATATCGGTCTGCTCGACCACCTTGTCGTCGCCGACCAGTTCGCGCGCAACCTGCACCGCGAAATCCGTTTCGGCCTCCGTATTGACGACGACCGGATAGCCCTCGATGTACTCGACATACGCCTTGCCGCCGTAGCTCGCGGCCTGCGACTCGGCCAGTTCGGTGATGCGCCTCTTCAGCAACGCGCGTACCTCGGGGCTGAACGAGCGCACGCTCAGCTCGAGCCGCGCGCTGCTCGAAATCACGTTGTTCGCGGTGCCCGCGTGCATCGAGCCGATCGTCACCACGGCGGGCTGCGCCGGATCGACGTTGCGCGCGACGATGGTCTGCAAGGCCATCACGATGCTCGCGGCCACCACGACCGGATCGACGGTCAGGTGCGGACGCGCCGCATGGCCGCCGACGCCCTCGATCGTGATGATCGCCTTGTCGCCCGCCGACATGAACGGCCCCTTGCGGAACAGCAGCATGCCCGGCTCCGCGCCCGGATGGTTATGCAGGCCGAACACGGCGTCGCACGGGAAGCGCTCGAACAGGCCGTCCTTGATCATCTTCAGCGCGCCGCTGTCGATGCCGCTTTCCTCGGCCGGCTGGAAGTACAGATGCACGGTGCCCGAGAAATTGCGCGTGGCCGCGAGCCGTTGCGCGGCGCCGAGCAGGATCGTCGTGTGGCCGTCGTGGCCGCATGCGTGCATCTTGCCGTGCGTCGCGCTCGCGTAGGGCAAGCCGGTCTGCTCAAGAATCGGCAGCGCGTCCATGTCCGCGCGAATGCCGATGCGGCGCGCGCCGTCGCCCACTGTCAGCGTGCCGACCACGCCGGTCTTGCCGACCCCGCGCGTGACCTGCCAGCCCCATTGTTCGAGCCTCCCGGCCACGAGTTCGGCGGTCTGCACTTCCTCGTAGGCGAGTTCGGGATGGCGGTGAATGTGATGGCGAATTTCGCGCAGGCTCGCGACGGCGGGTTCCAGATCGGATACTTCGGTCAGACGCGGGGTCTCGTTCATTATCGTATTGCTCCATGAATTCGGGCCAGGCCGGCCAGGCGAGTCGGCAACGGAAATGGCCCAACGTACCGCAAAAATGGCCGCATAGGGTAACGCACGCGCTACAGGTTCGCATGCTCCCTCAGCACCGCGATCAACGCATGGCCGGCGTCTTCGAGCGCGCCGGAGTTGTCGATCGTCGTGCAACGCACGCCGTCGGGCAGCGAAAACGGCGCGCGCCGCGCGAGCCGCGCCGCGACCTGCTCGGCCGATTCGCGCGCCCGCGCGCCGAGCCGCGCTTCAAGAATATGTGCAGCCGCGTCGACGTGGACCACTTCCGCCTGCGGATAACGCGCGAGCGCATGCTGCACATACTGCCGCGAACCGTTGACGACCACCGTGCAGCCGCGCGCGAGCCACGCATCGAGTTCGATGCCGATGCCGTAGCGCAGCGAATGGCTCGACCATTCGAGCGCGAACAGCCCCAGCACCGAACGCGCGGCGAATTCCTCGACGCTCAGCGCGACATGCACTTCGCCATGGCCGCTCGGCCGCGTGATGTAGCGATGCGCGAACACGATCGGCTCGCCCATCAGATGCTCACGCGCGAAGCCGAGCAGCGAGTCCTTGCCCGCGCCCGACGGCCCCATCACATAGATCAGACGCCCGTTCATCGCCGCGTCACCTGCGGGACCGCGCCGTCGTTCGGCCCGTCGGCGCGAAACGGCAAACGCTGCCACAACACGAACGGCTCGCCCGGCGCCGGCTCGACGAACAGCGCGGCGTGATCGACGCTCAACGGGCCGAGCGCGGGCACACGCTGCCGCCACCAGGCGAGCAGCGCCGCGCGCTCGCCGGCATCGTCGAGCGAATTCGACAGCGTCATATGGAAACGGAATTCGTCGAACACGTAGGGATAGCCCCATTGCAACAGCAGGCTGCGTTGTCGCTCGCTCAGCGGCGCGGCGAGGCGGCGCGCGAGATCGGCCTCGGACGGTTGCGCGCGCAGCGCATCGAGCGCTTGCAGCGCGCTCGCCGCGACGTCGCGTATGCGGGCGTCGCCATGCTCATCGGCGGGACGCAGCGCGACGAAATCGCCGAGCGTCGCGGCTTCCACCGGCAGGTCGAACGCGTGTTGCGTGAGCGCCCACGTGCGCGCTGTGGCGAGCACGTCGTCCGGCGCGAGGCCGGGCGCGAGACGAAACGGCGCGACCAGCGTGCCGTGCCAACCATAGCGGCGCGGCGCTTCGGTCAACTCCGCAAGCGCACGCGCGAGGCTCGCCGGCTGCGGCGCCGCGCAATGCTCGCCGCTTTGCGCGTCGCGCCCGAGCCATGCCGAGCCGGCCTGCCACCATGCCGACTCCCGCGCGGGCGCGTAGTACACCGCAAAGCGCGTCCGCGCGTCCCATGCCGCGGCCGCTGCCGTGGCCGATGCAGTGCCGCTCACAGGTCGTGCTCCACGTACAGTTGCACGCGGTCCGCCGCGAAATGCGTGAAGCCGTATTTGATCGGCGTGCCTTGCAGGTCGACGTCGACGTTTTCGACCCACAGCACCGGCTGCTGCCGGTTGATGTTCAGACGCCGCGCGACTTCCGGCTCGGGCAGCACGCTGCCGATACGGCTCCACTTGCGCAGATAATCGCTCACGCCGAATTCGGCGAGCGCCTTCGTCACGCCGCCGACACGCTGCGCGACTTCCGGCAGATCGGCGAAACGCGTGGCCGGATACCAGCTGCGCGCGAACGTGAGCGGCACGCCGTCGGACTCGTTCAGCGATTCGATGCGATACACCGCCGCGCCGGCGCGCAGGCCCAGCGCCTTCGCGACGCCGGCCTCGGCCTTCACGCGCGTGGCCGCCAGCATCGTGCCGGCCGGCGCGTGATGCTGCTGGCGCAGGTTCTCGGTGAAGCGCGTGCGGCGGCCGATCGTATAGTCGATAGCGCCCGGCTGCACGAACGTGCCGCGGCCCTGCTCGACGCTGACGAGGCCGAGCGCGGCGAGGCCGAGCATCGCGCGGCGCACGGTGTGGCGGTTGACGTCGAAGCGCCTGGCGAGTTCGCCCTCGCTCGGCAGGCGCCCTTCCTCGCCAAAACCGCTGGCCGCGATCTCGGCGGCCAGAATCTGTTCGATCTGCCTCCAGACGGCCACGCCCGCGCCGCGCTCGAGCATCGTGGCCGGTGTCGCGCTGTCGTTCGATGTCATGGTGCTGTCATTCCCCTAGGTTCAAATGATCGCCGTGAGGTGCATTGTAGTGCGCGAGCCATGATGGAAATATGAAAACGTGCCTGCGTACAACGAATCCTTCAATTGCGCCTTTAAACGTCTAGACGTTTAGATGAATAGATGCTCAAATGTCCACTCGATGGATCGACAGGAAACCCGATGAGCGCCACTTCCCTTTCGCCCGGCATGCCGTCTTCCGCCGCGTCGCCGGCGCGGCGCGCGTGGATGGCCGTGCTGGCCCGCACGCCGCGCGCCGATCTCGAGGCCACGCTCGCGCAGGTGCTGCAAGAGCTTCCCCAGCCCGTCTACGACTGGCTGCGCCCGCCTGAAATCGGCCTCGCGATGGTGCGCGGGCGCGTCGGCGGCAGCGGCGATCCGTTCAATCTCGGCGAAGCAACGGTCACGCGCGCCACGCTGCGCCTGCGTGCCGATGGCGCGGCCCCGGCAATCCTCGGCGTGGCCTGCCATCTGGGACGCGACCGCCGCCGCGCCGAACTCGCCGCGCTCGCCGACGCGCTGCTGCAAATGCCGGAGCATCACGACGCGATGCAGCGCCGGCTGATCGGGCCGTTGGCCGCCCAACAGCAGGCACGCCGCGCACGCCGGCAGCAGGACGCCGACTCCACGCGCGTCGAATTCTTCACGATGGTCCGGGGCGACTGATGGAAACCTCACCGATTGCATTGTCCACGCTGACCCCGGGTTTCGCCGATCCGGTCCACGACACCCAGGCGGTGTTTCGCACGCTGCTCGATGCGCTGTCGCGGCCGGGCACGCCTGGCGTCGTCGGCGACCGCCTGCCCGGATCGAGCGAAGCGCACGAAACGCACGACTCGCACGAAGCGCGTGCCGAGCCCGCCGCGTTCGCCGCGCTGCTCACGCTGTGCGACTACGCGACGCCGATCTGGCTCGCCCAGGCCGATACCGCGCTCGCTTCCGCGCTGCGCTTTCATACCGGCGCGCCGCTCGTCGAGACGCCCGCTGAAGCCGCGTTCGCCTATATCCACGATGCCGACGCCTTGCCGCCGCTCGACAGCTTCGCGCTCGGCAACGCCGAGTCGCCCGAGCAATCGGCCACGCTGCTGATCCGCGTCGCGTCGCTGACGGGCGGCGCGCCGGTCGTGCTGCGCGGCCCCGGCATTCGCGAGACCGCGACGATTGCGCCGGCCGGCCTGCCCGCGCGGTTCTGGCGCGAACGCGCGGCGCTCGCCCCGCTCTTTCCGTGCGGCATCGACTGTTATCTGGTTTGCGGCACGCGCCTCGTCGGCCTGCCGCGCACAACTGAAGCGAAGGTGAACTGATGTACGTTGCCGTCAAGGGTGGAGAACGCGCGATCGAAGCATCGTGGCGCAGGCTCGACAAGGCGCGCCGCGGCGATACGCGCGTCGCCGAACTCAGCGTCGCGCAGATTCGCGAGCAGTTGCGTCTCGCGGTCGCGCGCGTGATGACCGAAGGCTCGGTCTACGACGAAGAACTCGCGGCGCTCGCGATCAAGCAGGCCGCCGGCGATCTCGTCGAGGCGATCTTCCTGCTGCGCGCCTATCGCACCACGTTGCCGCGTTTCGGCTATACGCGTGCGATCGATACCGAAGCGATGCAGGTCGAGCGCCGCATTTCGGCGACCTTCAAGGACGTGCCGGGCGGCCAGCTGCTCGGCGCGACTTACGATTACACGCAGCGCCTGCTCGATTTCGCGTTGCTCGCCGAGGGTCATGACGAAGGCAAGCATGACGCAGACGACATGGCGCACGGCAGCGCATCGGGTTCGGACGAAGCATCGACGCAGCAGCCGGCCGGCGAGCCCATGCCGCGCGTCGTCGCGCTGCTCGACAAGGAAGGGCTGATCGAGCAGGAACGTCCGTCGCCCGACGGCGCGGAACCCGGCGATCTGTCGCGCGAGCCGCTCGCGTTTCCGGCGAGCCGCGCGACGCGTCTGCAGAATCTCGCGCGCGGCGACGAAGGCTTTCTGCTCGCGATGGGTTATGCGACGCAGCGCGGCTACGCGCACTCGCATCCGTTCGCGGGCGAGATCCGCTTCGGCACGATCGCGGTCGAAATGGAACTCGACGAACTCGGCGCGGCCGTCGAGATCGGCGACCTCGACATCACCGAATGCCAGATGATCAACCAGTTCGCGGGCAGCGGCTCGGTGCCGCCCGCGTTCACGCAGGGCTATGGCCTCGCGTTCGGTCACTCGGAGCGCAAGGCGATGGCGATGGCGCTCGTCGATCGCGCGCTGCGTGCCGAGGAACTCGGCGAAACGCTCGCCTCGCCGACGCAGGACATCGAGTTCATGCTCTCGCATAGCGATAACGTGGAAGCGTCGGGCTTCGTGCAGCATCTGAAGCTGCCGCATTACGTCGACTTCCAGTCCGAACTGGAACTGGTGCGCAAGCTGCGCGCGCAACATCGCGCTCTGGGCGAAAACGCGTCAAACCACGACGCGGCAACCGGGGCCCACCCCGCCACCGACAGGGAGCAAGCAGCATGAACGCACCGGATACCGCTCTTTCGAACACCGCCACCACGGGCACCTCGCACGACAGCGCCGCGCACGGCTACAACTTCGCGTATCTCGACGAGCAGACCAAGCGCATGCTGCGCCGCGCGCTGCTCAAGGCCGTCGCGGTGCCGGGCTACCAGGTGCCGTTCGCCTCGCGTGAAATGCCATTGCCGTTCGGCTGGGGCACGGGCGGCATTCAGGTGACGGCCGCGATCATCGGCAAGGCAGACACGCTGAAGGTCATCGATCAGGGCTCCGACGAAACCACCAACGCGGTCAACATCCGCCGCTTCTTCGCCCGCACGACCGGCGTCGCGACCACGCGCCGCACGGCCGAGGCGACGATCGTCCAGACCCGCCACCGGATTCCCGAAACGCCGCTGACCGAGAAGCAGATTCTGGTCTACCAGGTGCCGATGCCCGAGCCGCTGTACCGGCTCGAACCGCGCGTCGCCGAATGCAAGAAGCTGCATGCGCTGGCCGATTACGGCCTCATCAGCGTGAAGCTCTATGAAGACATCGTGCATCACGGCAGCATCGCGACGACCTACGACTATCCGGTGATCGTCAATCATCGCTATCTGACCTCGCCCTCGCCGATTCCGAAGTTCGACAATCCGAAGATGCATATGAACCCCGCGCTGCAACTGTTCGGCGCGGGCCGCGAACGGCGCATTCATGCGATTCCGCCCTATACGCCGGTGCGCAGCCTCGACTTCGACGATCATCCGTTCGAGGTGCAGAAGTGGCAGCATGCCTGCGCGCTGTGCGGATCGAAGGAGAGCTTTCTCGACGAGATGATCGTCGACGATGCGGGCACGCGCATGTTCGTCTGCTCCGATAGCGATTACTGTCACGAGCGGCGCGGCGACGGCGATATCGAATCGCCGGCCCCGCTGCTGCCCACCGCGCGCCAGGGAGAATCCGCATGACGCCGCTTCTGAGCGCCCGCGCGCTGACCAAACAATACGGCGGCCGCAACGGTTGCCGCAACGTGAGCTTCGATCTCTATCCGGGCGAGGTGCTGTGCATCGTCGGCGAATCGGGCTCGGGCAAGACCACGCTGCTCAACACGCTGGCGCTGAAAACCGAGGCCGATAGCGGCTCGCTTCACTACACCGCGACACATGGCGACACGCTCGATCTGCGCGCGCTCTCCGAGCCGCGCCGCCGGTTGCTGATGCGCACCGAGTGGGGCTTCGTGCAGCAGAATCCGCGCGATGGCCTGCGCAGCGGCGTGTCGGCCGGCGCGAATATCGGCGAGCCGCTGATGGCGGTCGGCGCGCGCCACTACGGCGAGATTCGCCGCGCCGCGACGCAGTGGATGGAGCGCGTCGAACTCGACGCGACGCGCATCGACGAATTCCCCGCCGCGTTTTCGGGCGGCATGCAGCAGCGTTTGCAGATCGCGCGCAATCTCGTCACCGGTCCGCGCCTCGTCTTCATGGACGAACCGACGGCTGGGCTCGACGTGTCCGTGCAGGCGCGTCTGCTCGATCTGCTGCGCACGTTGACGTCGACGCTGCATCTGTCGGTGCTGATCGTCACGCACGATATCGGCGTGGCGCGTCTGCTCGCGCATCGGCTGATGGTGATGCAGGCGGGTGAAGTCGTCGAGGCGGGCCTGACCGATCAGGTGCTCGACGATCCGCAGCATCCGTATACGCAAACGCTGGTTTCCTCGGTTCTGCCGGTTTGAGGCTCACGATGCAATCCATTGAAGCAGACCTGCAAGCAGGCAGCGCAGCGCGCAGCAGCGCCCCGGCTTTCGCCGCCCGCCCCGCGCTGATGCTGCGCGCGGCCGGTATCGGCAAGACCTTTACGCTGCACGGCCAAGGCGGCGTGCAGATCGAAGCGCTCGCGGACGTGTCGCTCGACGTCGAACGCGGCGAATGCGTGGTGCTGGTCGGGCCCTCGGGCGCGGGCAAGAGCACGCTGCTGCGTTGTCTGTACGGCAACTATCTTGCAAGCACCGGCTCGATCGAGATTCGCGACATGACCGATCAGGGCCGGCCCGTGTCGATCGTCGGCGCCGAACCGCGCGACGTGCTGCGTCTGCGCCGCGGCGTGGTCGGCTACGTGAGCCAGTTCCTGCGCGTGATTCCGCGCGTGCCGACGCTCGCGCTCGTCGCCGAGCCGCTGGTGTCGCGCGGCGTCGCCGAAGACGAAGCCCGCGCGCGCGCCGCCCGCCTGCTCGCGCGGCTGAACGTGCCCGAGCGGCTCTGGACGCTGGCGCCCGCCACCTTTTCGGGCGGCGAACAGCAGCGCGTGAACATTGCGCGCGGCCTGATCGCGGAGCATCCACTGTTGCTGCTCGACGAGCCGACCGCCTCGCTCGATGCGGAAAACCGCGACGTGGTAGCCGATCTGATCGTCGAGGCACGCGAGCGCGGCGCGGCGATCGTCGGTATCTTTCATGACGAAGAGACGCGCAGCAAGGTCGCGACGCGCCGCCTGGAACTACAGCCGCCGCGGCGCCACGCCGTACTTGAGATCGCATGACAGGAAGCAGTGGCAGACTGCCAGGTACTACCCCTTCAGGCCCGACTGACTACGGAGCAAGTCGATGTTGATCAGGAACGCTCGCGTCGTGACGCGAGACGAAGTATTCACCGGCGTGGTGCGCGTCGAAGACGGCATGATTCGCGACGTCGAGCGCGGCGCGAGTTCGGCGCGCGAGGCCGAGGACTGGGACGGCGACTATCTGCTGCCCGGTCTGATCGAGCTGCATACCGACAATCTGGAGAAGCATCTCGTGCCGCGGCCGGGTGTCGAGTGGAATACCGACGCCGCCTTCGTGATTCACGACGCACAGGTCGCGGCCGCCGGCATCACGACCGTGTTCGACGCGCTCGCGATCGGCTCGCGCTTTAACGTCGGCGTGCGCGGCCGCGATCTGCAGACGAAATGCGCCGACTCGCTGCTGCGGCTCGCCGCGCACCGGCTGCTGCGCGCCGAACACTTTCTGCATCTGCGCTGCGAGATCGCGACCGCCGACGTCATCGACATTTTCGATTCGTTGTGCGCCCATCCGCTGCTGCGGCTCGCCTCGGTGATGGATCACACGCCGGGCCAGCGGCAATGGCACGACCGCGAGCAATGGCGCCGCTACCAGGAGCGCAACGGCAAGATGAGCGACGAGCGCGTCGCGACCGCGCTCGCCGAACTGGAAGTCGAACAGGAGCGTTACGCGGATACGCATCGCCACGAACTCGTCACGCGTTGCAAAACGCTCGGCATTCCGGTCGCGAGCCACGACGACACGCTGATCGAGCACGTCGAACAGGCCAAGGCCGAGGGCATCGTGCTCGCCGAATTCCCGACCACGCGCATTGCCGCGCAAGCCGCGCGCGAGCATGGCATCGCGACGATCATGGGCGCGCCGAACATCGTGCGCGGCGGCTCGCATTCGGGCAACGTGTCGGCGCTCGAGCTTGCACGCGCGGACCTGCTCGACATTCTCTCGTCCGATTACGTGCCGTCGAGCCTGCTGAGCGCCGTGTTCGAACTCGTCGACAAGGCGGACTGGACACTGCCGCGCGCCATGCAGACGGTCTCCGCCGAGCCGGCGCGCGCCGCCTGCCTCACCGACCGCGGCGCGATCGAGCCCGGCCTGCGCGCGGACTTCGTGCGCGTGACGATGCTCAACAAGTTGCCGGTGCCGCGCGCGACTTACCGGGGCGGCGTGCGGATCGTGTGAGGCAATCCGCACGATCGGGATCGAAGGCGCCTCGAACCACCTGCTCCGCCGCGCGCCCGATCGCACCTTCTACTGCGCTTTTTACTGTGCTTCCGCCGGATCCTCCGCGGCATTCTCGTCCGCCCGCGCCGGCGCGGGTCCGTTCTTCGCGGCCGTCCCGGCCTGCTCGTCGAGCAGGTCCCGGTAACGCAGGTACGCGCAACGTCCACCCGATTTCGCCGCGTACATCGCCGCGTCGGCATTCAGCAGCAGTTCCTCGGCATTGCCGCTGTCGTGCGGAAATTCGCTGATGCCGATACTCGCGCCGACCGTCATGCCGTGGCCGTCGATCACGAGCGTTTCGTTCAGCGCGTCCATGATGCGCGCGGCGATCTCGGTCGTGACGTCCGCCGCGCGCTGCCCCTCGATCAGCACGATGAATTCGTCGCCGCCCAGACGCGCGACGACATCGTCGGCACACAGCACGCCCTTGAGTCGCCCCGCCACCGCAGCCAGCACCTTGTCGCCGACCGAGTGGCCGAACTGGTCGTTGATCGGCTTGAAGCGGTCGAGATCGACGAACAGCACGGCCAGCCCCGCGCCTTGCTGCTTCGCGGCCTCGAGCGCGCTTTCGAGCTTCTGCATGAACAGCATGCGGTTCGGCAAACCGGTCAGCACGTCGTGCGTCGCGAGATGCGCAAGCTCGCTCTGCTTGCTGTGCAACGCATCCATCTGCGCGCGGATTTCGCGGCGCAAATGGTCGAAGCAGCGCGCAAGCACGCCGATTTCGTCGGTGCGCTTGAGCGGCAGCGGATTCATCGCGTGCTCGGCGAACAGGTGCGTCGCCGCCTGCGCGAGCAGATGCAAAGGCTTGGTCACCGCGCGCGCGGACAGAATAGCCAGTAATACGGACAATGCGCTGAACACCAGCACCATGCGGATGATCCGCGTGCCGAGCTGATTCGCGCCGGCCAGCACGTCTTCCAGCGGCTTGGCGAGACCGAGCACGATGAAGCGGTTGCCTTCCGAGTCGCCGAACCGCCGGCGCACGAACGCGAGCACCTGGCCCGCCGCCTGGCGCGGCCGCATGAGACCGTTCGCGAGCACTTCGCCCTGCGTCTGCGCGAACAGCGGCTTCGTCACGGGGAAGCTGTCCTGCATCAGCACGCGCCGGCCACGATCGAAGCCAAAGGTTTTCGACGGGTCCGGATGCACCAGGAAGTCGCCCCATTCGTTCGCGAGATAGACCTGATAGTCGCTCGGCAGATCGCTTTGCAAACGCCTGAGCATGATGGCGAGATCGATGTCGATCACGACGACGCCCACCACGGTTCCATTCGCGTCCGCGACCGGCGTGCCGATCCGCAACGTCGGCTTGCCCTGCGCCGCGTGCGTGCCGTATTCGTGATTGACGACGATCGGCGACGTATAGATGCGCCCCGGCGCAAACGCGAGCGTCTCGAACACATAGGGAAACTGACCTTTCTCCTGCAGGTCCTCGCCGTCGACGCGCACGAGACCGTCGCTGTCGCGATCGAAGCGGATCAGTTCGAGCCCATGATGCCGGCGCGCAATCAGCCGCACCTGCAGATACTCCGGGTGATGCAGCATGAAGCTCGAATACACCTGCGCGAGCCGCTCGCGCGGCGCGTTCGCGCCCACGCCGTCGTCGGTTTCGGCGACGTTCGCCGACGAAGGCATGGTCGCGAGCACGAGCGCGTCGGACGCGGTGTCGTCGATCGAGAACGCGATGCGCTGGCCGAGCAGTTCCGTCGAGGTCAGCAGGCTGCGCTCCGCTTCGTTGACGAGCATCGTGCGGTTCGCGTGATACGCGTAGTAACCGGTCGCGCCCGACGCCAGCACGCCGATGCACGCGAGCAGCACGGACAGCTTGAAGGTCAGGCCGCGCCGTAGCATCAGAAGCGCTCCGAGCGATCGCCCGATTCGATTCGCGTCCACAGTGCCTCGCGCTGCTGGATATTCTCGACCGGGCCGATCCAGACGATATGCGCGTTCGGACTCGTTTCCGCGGGTTCGCTCAGCGTGTTCGCGAGCCCCTGGCGCCGCGTGAGCAACGCGCTCACGTCCGGCTCGAGCATGTAGTTGATCCACGCGAGCGCGAGCGGGCGGTCGCTCGCGAAACGCGTCATCGACCAGCAATCGAGCCACGCGAGCGCGCCTTCGTCGGGAATCACATAGCCGACGTCGGCGCCCGCGCGGCGCAGCAGCTCGACCTGCTGCGTGCCGTAGTTGCCGAACATCAGCGCGGCCTTGTGCTCGATGAAGTACGCGGTCGCCTCTTCGGGCAGCGTGTAATACGTGAGCAGATTGCGGCGCAGTTCGACGAGCTTGCGCGCGACCGTGCGCATCTGCTTGCGATCGAGCTGGAACGGATCGGGATAGCCGAGCGCGAGCGCGGTGAACGAGAAGTTGTGCTGCGCGCTGTTGAAGTCGAGCACCTTGCCGCGATAACGCGGGTTCCATAGTTCGAGCATCGAATGCGGCGCGACCGGAACCTGCTTGCGGTCGTAGATGAGTCCCATCGACGAATAGGTGAACGGAATCGCGTACACCTTGCCCGCCGACGTGAGCCCCTCGATCGAACCGAGCGCCCGGAAGCGCGGCAACTGCCTGCGCGTGTTCGGCAGACTCGCGAGGTCGAGCGGCGCGAGCAGATTCGCCTGCGTATAGCGGTGGATTTCGGCGGTGTTGGCCGCGAGCACGTCGAATTGCCCGGCATCCTTGCCGTGCATCTGCGACCACAGCGCCTCGTCGGAATCGACCAGCGTGACTTCGACCTTCGCGTTATAGCGCGCCTCGAATGCCTTGACGACGTCGGGGTCCGCGTAGCCGGGCCACGCGAGCACGTGCAGGACCTTGTCGGCGGCGCGGGCGGAGGTGGCCGCGCTCAAACCGATGCAGCACAGGGCGGCGATCAGCAACGCCGAAACGGGGGACCGGAAAACCGGCGATACCGCGATTAATGCAGAGGGAATAATCGTGCGGAAAAAACCGCGAAAAAGGTCGCCACGCATCGAGAACGCGCGGACCGGCGCGCCAACGCCCGCGACTTGCCGCTGAAAAAGCCGAATGCCACTGCCTGTTTCATCCGCCGTCGACATCGTGTGCATGAATAACACCGTTTAGCAGAAGGCCCTTTGAGCGAGCTCAAACATGCGGTATTGAAAGCCGGCGTGGCGCACGACGACTTGCAACGGACTGGCCCGCCCGTTGCGCCGGCAAGCCCTTCGAGAAAGGCCGCGACGAACGCAAGGAGCATCGATGATAGCGCCAAAGCAGCGTTTTTTGTCCCTGGCTCAAGCTGCATCGAAAAACAGTCTGATGACGGCAACAGATTCCAGCTATGCACAATGCGTTATCGGCAAATTGCGTGAAATCTTGAGCGCGCCGGCTCCCGTTCGGGAGCGGCGATGGCATGGCCGGCGGCATTGAAATCGCATGCGCAAATCGCACCCGGAAGTCGCATGCGGAAGTCGCGGCGCTCGCGGCCGTTTTATCCCACAATCTGGACTCGCTCCGGCAGCCGGATTCGTCCGCGGGCCCCGCCGCGTGCGCCATCCGGTGTTTTACTAGCTTCCCAATCTTTTTGAACTGATAAGCTTGGCGCGCGTTGCAGGCCAGCCCGGCTTGCAACCTGGACCAGGCCCGGCCGCAAGTCGTGCCGGGCAGACCGCGGCGGCACAACCGCAGGCGGTCGTAATTGAACTACACCGAGGAGTAAAAACAGTGAAAAAACTGCTAGCGGCTTTGACGGTTGCTTTGCTTGCCACCGTCTCGATTGGCGCACACGCTAAAGATTGGTCGACGATCCGTTTTGGCGTTGACGCCAGCTATCCCCCGTTCGAGTCCAAGGGCGCGGACGGCAAGCTCGTTGGCTTCGATATCGACCTCGGCAACGAAATCTGCAAGCGCGTCGGCGCGAAGTGCGTGTGGGTCGAAAACGACTTCGACGGCATGATCCCGGCACTGAAGGCGAAGAAGTTCGACGGCGTGCTGTCGTCGATGTCGATGACGCCGCAGCGCGCCGAGCAGGTCGCGTTCTCGGCCAAGCTGTTCAACACGCCGACGCGCCTCGTCGCGAAGAAGGGTTCGAGCCTGCTGCCGACCGCCGATTCGCTGAAGGGCAAGTCGGTCGGCGTCGAACAGGGCACGATCCAGGAAACCTACGCGAAGACCTACTGGGAGCCGAAGGGCACCAAGGTCGTGCCGTATCAGAACCAGGACCAGGTGTATGCCGACCTGATCTCGGGCCGTCTCGACGCGGCGCTGCAGGACGCGGTGCAGGCTGAGCAGGGCTTCCTGAAGACGCCGCGCGGCGCGGGCTTCGTGTTCGTCGGCCAGAACCTCGACGATCCGAAGATTCTCGGCACCGGCGCCGGCATCGGCATGCGCAAGGAAGACACCGATCTGAAGACGAAGGTCGACAAGGCGATCGCCGACATGATCAAGGACGGCACCTACAAGAAGATCGAGCAGAAGTACTTCGACTTCGACGTGTACGGCAGCTAACGCCACGACGCGCGCCTCGCGGCGCGCCGGCCGACTGGCTCTCGAACGGGCTCCGCGATGCGGAGCCCGTTCTGTTTTGTGCCGCGCCTGTATTCCGCCTGGGCCACGCCTGGGCCATGGTTGTGCCGCGCCCGGGCCACCGCTGCGCCCGCTCATCTGCGCTCTTCGAGCCACATCGTGTGGCATATCGGCTAAGATCGTGCACAAACGTGGCGCCGCCCGCAGTACCGCCGCCCGTGGTCCGCGCCCGCGGGCCGTCCCCCGGCAGCATGCTTTCTCCATTGCAACCAACCCCATCACGCGGCCTGCACCTGTGAGCCGCGGCTTTCGAAAATCATGCAAACGCAAACCCATCCGCTGATTGCCCCGTCGCTCGGCACCGCCCGCAGCCTCACGAGTTTTCACTACGGCCCGGCCGGCGGACAGAAGATCTACATCCAGTCGTCGCTGCATGCCGACGAACTGCCCGGCATGCTGGTGTCGTGGGCGCTGCGCCGCAAGCTGGCCGCGCTCGAAACCGCGGGCAAGCTGCGCGGCGAAGTCGTGATCGTGCCGGTGCCGAACCCGATCGGCCTGAACCAGCACCTGCTCGGCCATCTGATGGGCCGCTTCGAAACCGGCACCGCGCAGAACTTCAACCGCAATTTCCACGATCTCGCGGCGCTCGTGCTGCCGGACATCGAAGGCCGCCTGACCGGCGACATCGACGCGAACCGCACGGCGATCCGCGCCGCGATGCGCGAGGCGCTCGACGCGCAGCAGCCGGCCACCGAACTCGCCTCACAGCGCCTCGCGCTGCAAAAGCTCTCGTACGACGCCGACGTCGTGCTCGATCTGCACTGCGACTGGGAAGCCGCGATGCACCTCTACACGAACCCCGATCTGTGGCCCGAAGTCGAACCGCTTGCGCGCTATCTCGACGCGAAGGCGTCGCTGCTCGCGCTGAACTCGGTCGGCAATCCGTTCGATGAAATCCACAGCTTCTGCTGGTCCGATCTGCGCGGCCGCTTCGGCGAGCGCTTCCCGATTCCGAACGGTTCGGTCTCGGTCACGATCGAGCTGCGCGGCCAGCGCGAGGTGTCGTACGAGTACGCGGAACACGATGCGCAAGCGATCGTCGAGTACCTGACCTCGCGCGGCGTGATCGACGGCGAGCCGGCCCCGCTGCCGCCGCTCGAATTCGCCGCCACGCCGCTCGCGGGCACGGAGCCGCTCGTCGCACCGATCAGCGGCGTGCTCGTGTACCGCTGCGAAGTCGGCACCTGGGTCGACGCGGGCCACGAAATCGCCGACATCGTCGATCCGCTGACGGATCGCGTCGTCACGATCAAAAACAGCGTGGCCGGCGTGCTGTACGCGCGGCATCTCACGCGCTTCGCGACGGCCGGGCTCGAATTCGCCCGCATTGCCGGTGCCACGCCGTTCAGAAGCGGTTCGCTGCTGAGCAACTGATAACAGCGCCTTAGTCGCACCAACTCCCGATAAAAAAGGGGATCGCCTGCCGACACGGCAGGCGATCCCCTTTTTCTCTTTATCGGCCCGCACACGAGCAAAGTGTCGCGTCGATACGACAGATTGGCAAAAATTTTTCACTGTCACATAGCCTACTCAGCGCCCCCTTAAATTGCCGGCAATCGCGCGACTTTGCCGCAGAGCAGCGCGTCGCGATCATCCAATTTTCAACCGGAGAATGTTTTGAACAAGAAAATCCTGACCGCCGCTACCTTCGCCCTCTTCGCAAGCGCCGCTCACGCACAAAGCAGCGTCACGCTGTATGGCGTGATCGATGCGGGTATCAGCTACGTCAACAACTCGAAGACGTCGACTGGCCACGACAGCCTCACGAAGTTCGACGACGGCGTTGCGCAAGGCAGCCGCTGGGGCCTGCGTGGTACCGAAGACCTCGGTAACGGCCTGAAGGCACTGTTCGTGTTGGAGAACGGCTTCAGCAGCGCGAACGGCACGGCCGGCCAGGGCGGCGCGATGTTCGGCCGCCAGGCGTACGTCGGTCTGTCGCAAAACAACGTCGGCTCGCTGACGTTCGGCCGCCAGTACTCGTTCTCGACCGACGTGCTCGGCTCGAACTACTCGACCGGCGGCAATACCGTCGCGGGTAACTACGCGTACCACATCAACGACGTCGACCAGCTCACGTCGAGCCGTATCAACAACGCGGTGAAGTTCTCGAGCGCGAACTTCTCGGGCCTGACCTTCGGCGCGATGTACGGCTTCTCGAACACGGCAGGCGGCTTCGCCGGCACGCCGGCTGTGGGCACGACCGCAGGTTCGTCGCGTGCTTACAGCTTCGGCGCGAACTACGCAAACGGCCCGTTCGGCCTTGGCGCTGCTTACACGGACATCCGCTATCCGGGTCAGGCTTCGCCGGCTTTCTCGACCTCGCTGGCTAACGTGAGCTTCGCGACGACCGGCGTCGGCCAGATCCAGGATCTGCGCACGTTCGGCGTCGGCGGCCGCTACACGATCGGACCGGCCATGCTGTGGGCCCTGTACACGAACACGCGCCTCGCCCCGATCTCGGGCCAGTCGACGACGTTCGCCGCATACGAAGCAGGCGCGAAGTACGCGATCACGCCGGCTATCACGGCAGGCGCGGGCTACACGTACATGCACCTGAGCGGCGCGAACGTGGGTCACTGGAACCAGGTGGACCTGAGCGGCGACTACGCGCTGTCGAAGCGCACGGACGTCTACGTGCTCGGCATCTACCAGATCGCCTCGGGCCACAACGGCACGCAGGATCTGCAAGCTCAGATCGGTTCGAGCACGAGCTACTTCGGCACGTCGGGTACGGCCGACAACCAGCTGGCGTTCCGCGTCGGTCTGCGTCACAAGTTCTAAGCGGCTTGTTGCCGGCAAGGAGCGCATGCGCTCCTTGCCGGGTTGCTGTGGTGAATGCTGTAGTGGAAAACGCCTCTCTGTGAGGCGTTTTTTGTTTGGGTGGGGGCGTTTGCGTGGAAGTTTGCGTGGAATCTGGCGGTGCCCGGTTATCGAGCGGATAGGTCAACGGTTCAACGACTCCTGCATCGCGCGGCACGGCAATGTACGGCCTATCCATCGACATACAAGCCGTTGCATTTTATTTTTCCGCACATGAAGGCAAATCCCACGGCATCTTGCAGACCTTCGTTGACCCCGCCCACTATCAATGCTGCCGGCGCGCTGCAAATTGCCATGCCGATCAGATCCGGCTTCACGATTGCCATGAGAAGAAGATCCGCGTGGATGCCGAGAAGCATGAATGAGCCTGTGCCGCCAAACAGATAACCGGCGGCCCCTTCCAGATAGATCGTTCCGCCTTCGAGGCTTTGCGGATTCGTCAAGTCATTGCCTTTAAACGAATCCGTCAGATACAGTCTGCCCCTGCTGGTGAAGTCGGCCGTCGAACCTGATCCGCTCAATTCGTCGCTTTTAACGAGGACCTTCGGCAGTGCGAGTCGCGGGATGCGAAGCAGCGTCGCAAGCCCACGGGATGTGCCGACTCCAAAACCGCCGTAAATATACTCATACGTTTGACCCGACGGGGCATCGAGCGCAAACATACCGCTTTCTGACTTGAACGCGCCGAAACCAATTCCGATGCCCGCGCTAGTATTGAATCTCCAGTGACTCTCTCGCAAAACCATTATCGCCAGCCCTTTCCAAGTGCCTCGCCTCTAAACCCCGCATCGAGAAAACCCACGGCGAGAATCAACAGGAAAACGGATGGAGCCCATAGATCGAACGCACTATCGATCATGGCCGAGCGGCCCGGGTTCCCGGGGTTGTAGCGAATGAGAACAGCCTGGCCGACTTCGAACGACCTGATCGTGCCGGTCGGCAATTCATAGTGCTGCCCATTCTTTGCATCGAAGGCTATCCGCGGGTGATGCCCACCGGAATTCAGGCTGACGACAGTTCCCGCCGTCGCGACGGATGACAGACGAAATTCGATGGTTGAGTAAATGGAAAACGCGGCCGCAATGGATGCAGCCACCCCAATGGCGAGTGCGTAATAGTTAGGGCGCTTCACCGCTCGAGGTTCTCTCTGATGTCAAAACTGGCAGTAACCGCTCCCGCGCTTCCCCCCGTTGGACTTTGAAGCGTGTATTCGTTTTTGACCCGGGCGAATGACAGCGCGACGTGCTCGTAACAACTATCACCAAACACAATAGGCTCGACCGCGGTAACGACTACGTCGCCCAGCGCAATTTTCAGAAAATCCATCGGAATACCGCCTGACTTGCGCGTACTGAGTACCGCCTTGGGTATATGCCTTCCGGTAAGGCAGTAGCGCATCAGATTCGGACTCGCACGGTCGATTTGATGAACGAACTCCAGGTCGTTGACTGTTGCCTTGCCTACGCCACGACCAGAGCCCGTCATCACTTGGGATTGCTGCGACATTTTCCACCGCCAACTGCTGACCTGTATTTCCCCAAGATGCAGTTCATCACGAGACTCTCCTGCAATCCCATCGATCTTGATAAAAATATCTTGCGCCGCCCTTCTTACCTTTTTGGACCAGACAACGTTGAAGTAAACGCGCGTGCAGCGCGTGGACTACGAAACCGCAAACAGGATTCGTATCGTGAATACTCAACGCTACAGTGGATTTCCTCTCGATACAGTCAGACAACGCTTAAATCTGCTTGCAGAGCAGACGAAAAAGGTCATGCACCATTTCTGCACTTTCTTTTATTTCGAATGTGTGCGGACAAAGCACCCGGCGAGACGTTGAATGTCGGAGTTCGTAGTGGGATTTGAGCTACTCGATCATTCCGAAGAGAATAAAAGATTCGGGATGCCAGGAGAAACCGACATCGACAACGGCAAATACCTGCAGGTACTCATGCGTATCACGCAGCCGAACCACAGATAGGGAGCGTTGCACACGACTGCTCAGCAGGAAGACGAGCGCCGCCCGTGTTGAAAGCCTCAATGCGAATGCCGCGGCACCACCGCCCCCCGGCACCCGACGAGAAAGTCGAGGTCACAGCCCTCATCGGCCTGCAGCACGTGATCGATATAAAGACGCCGATACCCGCCGCCCTCGGGCGGCTGCGGCGGCAGGTGCTGCGCGAGACGGCGCGCGAGTTCCGCGTCGCTGATGTCGAGATGCAGCGTGCCCGCGTCGCAATCGAGTTCGATCCAGTCGCCGTCCTGCACCGCCGCAAGCGGACCGCCGGCCGCCGCTTCCGGCGTCACGTGCAACACGACCGTGCCGTACGCGGTGCCGCTCATGCGCGCATCGGAAATCCGCACCATGTCTTTCACGCCCTGCTTCAGCAGCTTCGGCGGCAATCCCATGTTGCCGACTTCGGCCATGCCCGGATAACCCTTCGGCCCGCAGTTCTTCATCACCAGCACGGAGTTCGCATCGACGTCGAGCGTTTCGTCGACGATGCGCGCCTTGTAGTGCTCCAGGTTCTCGAATACGACCGCGCGTCCGCGATGCCTGAGCAAGCCGGGCGTCGCCGCCGACGGCTTGAGCACGGCACCGCGCGGCGCGAGATTGCCGCGCAGCACGCGGATGCCGCCATCGGCGACGAGCGGTTTGTCGAGCGGACGGATCACTTCGTCATCGGTGCTCGGCGCATCCTTCACGTTGTCCCATAGCGATTTGCCGTTGACCGTCAACGCGCCCGGATGCGGCAGCAGGTTCGCTTCGCCGAGCCGGCGCAGCACCGCCGGCAGGCCGCCCGCGTAATAGAACTCTTCCATCAGGAAGCGGCCAGAAGGCTGAAGATCGACGATGGTCGGCGTATCGCGGCCGATGCGCACCCAGTCGTCGAGTTCGAGATCGATGCCGATGCGCCCCGCGATCGCCTTCAGATGAATCACTGCATTGGTCGAGCCGCCGATCGCCGCGTTGGTGCGGATCGCGTTCATGAACGCTTCGCGTGTGAGGATCTTCGAGAGCATCAGGTCTTCGAGCGCCATTTCGACGATACGGATTCCTGACATATGTGCGAGCACGTAGCGGCGCGAGTCGACGGCGGGAATCGCCGCGTTGTGCGGCAATGACACGCCGAGCGCTTCGGCCATGCAGGCCATCGTCGAAGCCGTGCCCATGGTGTTGCAGGTGCCCGCCGAGCGCGACATGCCCGCTTCGGCCGAGAGGAATTGATGCAGGTCGATCTCGCCCGCCTTCAGCGATTCGTGCAACTGCCACACCGCGGTGCCCGAGCCGATGTTCTTGCCGTCGAGTTTACCGTTCAGCATCGGGCCGCCCGTCACGACGATGGCCGGCACGTCGCAACTCGCCGCGCCCATCAGCAGCGCGGGCGTGGTCTTGTCGCAGCCGCATAGCAGCACGACCGCGTCGATCGGGTTGCCGCGAATCGCTTCTTCCACGTCCATCGCCGCGAGATTGCGCGTGAGCATTGCGGTCGGCCGCAGGTTCGATTCGCCATTCGAGAACACCGGGAATTCGACCGGAAAACCGCCCGCCTCGTACACGCCGCGCTTCACGTGTCCGGCAAGCTTGCGGAAATGCGCGTTGCAGGGCGTCAGCTCCGACCATGTATTGCAGATGCCGATCACCGGACGGCCGTCGAATTCGTGCTCGGGAATGCCCTGGTTCTTCATCCAGCTTCGATACATGAAGCCGTTCTTGTCAGCTGTACCGAACCACTCGGCTGAGCGCAATTTCCGCTTTTTTTCCGACATGCTCTGTCCTTGATGCATGTGCCGGGACACCGCGCCGGCCGGTTTGACCGAACCGGCGCCACGCGACCGGCACGATGACGGAAGGCCTCTCTCAGGCTCTGGGGATGGTGAAGTGTACGGAGCGGGTTGATATCTTTCCAATTATATTTTTGGCGATATCAATATCAATTCCGGTATTCGATCGATGACGACACGGTAGTGCGCCGCCCGCCTTGCCCCGCCTCGTTTATCGCCCGAGGCCTGCTTAGCCGGCGCGTTCGGTCGGGCTATGCATCCTCGCCCTTCTTGCCCCGCGTATTCTTCTTCAGATGCGCCCGGTTGTACTCGATCGCCGCGCGCACCAGCGCCTTGAGCGCCCGTTCATCGACCTTGTCGCCTTCCAGAAAGTCGATCGCGCGCCGCGCATTGCCTTCGAGACCCGCGTTGAAGAGCCGGTCCGGATCGGCGAGTCCCGCTCCGTGCGCGAACGTCACCTTCACCTTGCCCTTGTGCGCATTGGCGACCGCGATCATGCCGTCGCGCGACCAGACCGGGCTGCCCATCCACTTCCATTCCTCGACGATGCCGCGATCCGCCGCGAGCATCGTCTTGCGGATGCGTGCGAAGGTTTCACCGCGCCAGTCGGTGAGAGCCGCGATCATCTGGTCGATACGTTCGGACGGGTTCGATGGATTCATGGGATTCTCGTGCCTCGCGAATAGTAGGATGCCGTATCAATCGGACCATTGTAATCCCGTGCCCCTCACAGCCAGCCTTCGCATCGAGCGGGTCGGCACTCACCCGGTGGCGTCGAAATGGGTCGCATCGCTACCGTCCTTTTGCGTGAAGAGAGGCGTCCCCCGTCAATGACTGATCGTACGGGTCTTCCTGGATTAGGGTCTCGTGTGGTTCCGACTCGATAGAAACACTCAGCCCCACGCACGGCCTCGCATGACGCGCGAACAACTCGAGAAGCTCCGGGCGCAGACCATCACCGCGTTGCGCCGCGAGAGCATGAAGCGAGAGAAGCGGCATCGGCATTGTTCGACTCCTTGCTATCGATGAGCGACGCAGCGGAATGGCCGCGTCTGGAGTGAACGATATGAAGCGGAAAATGTACTCGCCATCCGCTTCTTGCGCTGACATTCGCGCGAGGTATTGCGTCGTCGCCCGGTATGCAAAACGAACTCGATTTCGCCGATAATCGTTCATCGGCAACCCCGGAGGTGACGATGAACACGATTCACGAGGTCTATCCGTATCTGCGCGTGCGCAGCGCCGCGCAGGCCATCGAGTTCTACGCGCAGGCGTTCGGCGGCGTCGAACAGTTTCGTCTGACCGAACCGGGCGGCCGGATCGGCCATGCGGAAGTGAAAATCGGCCCGGCGATCGTGATGCTGTCGGACGAATACCCCGAGCACGGCATGCTCGGACCGAGCGCCGAGAACAGAACGAGCGTGCTGCTGCACATCCATTGCGACGACGTCGACCCGCTTTTCGAGCAGGCGGTGAAAGCGGGCGCAACCGTGGTTCGCCCGCCGACCGATCAATTCTATGGCGAACGCTCGGCAACCGTACGCGATCCGTTCGGCCACGAATGGATGCTCGGCTCGCAGATCGAAGCGGTGGCGCCCGAAGAAATGCAGCGCCGGTATACGGCGCTGTTCGACAAGTAGCGGCGCGCAGCATCTACATCGCAGCGCGCCCTTCACCGACCCCGAGCCCGAGAACGCTCTGCACCGCTTCGATGCGCGAACTCACGTTGAGCTTCTCGAAGATATTCCTCAAGTGCCACTTGACGGTCTCGGGCGCGAGCTTCAACGAGCGTCCGATTTCCTTGTTCGACAACCCGAGCGCCACGCAATTGACGATCTCCAGTTCCCGCACGCTGAGGATCTCCGACGACGACGTCATCACTCTGAGCGGCCTCGCGGCACCTGATCGCGACGAGCTATCGAGTTCATCGAACGCGGCGAGCAATCGGTCGGCATAGGCCACCTCCGTGCTTGCAGCGTCGCCCGCGTTCTGGCGAAACTGCTGTAACAGCGCGCGAATCGGCGCTCCTTCGTCGACGAAACTGTTGACGAGCCCAATCTCGACGCCGATGCGCAGCGCGCGATTCAATGCGTCGAACGATTTTTCGGCGGCATCGCATTGCGCGCACGCTCGCGCCAGCAGCAGCGCGACGAGCGCTTCCAGAGCACGCCAGCCCATTTTGACGAGCGTGTCGAGCTGGCGTTCGAGAATGGCAGCGGCTTTATCGGCGAGATTCTCGGCAAGCAGAACCCGTGCCTGCAGAACGCAATAACTCGCCCACGTCTCCAGCGCGGACCCGCCCCGCCCTTCGCATAGCGCCGGTACGCTCGTGCTTAGTTCGTCGGCGATCTGCCTTGCTTCCGCCAGCTTGCCGTCGTCGATAAGCAGTCGTACCGTTTCGGCGTCGCACGCGAGCTTCAGACGCAACCAGTGCCGGTTGATCGCCACCTGGCGGCCGTCTTCGAGCACGGCCAGCGCCGAACCCATCTCGCCGTCACGCCACAGCAGACGTGCCGCCGAAATCGTGTGCCGCACGAGCGAACCGAGCGGCGCGGTCTCCAATGCAATGTTCGTGCGGCCCGCAATCGCGCTGCGGGCCTTGTCCAGTTCGTTGCACTCGTAGTAGATGCTGGCAAGGCAACTCGCCACGCCGGTCACGCCCGCGGATAAAGGACTCAACGCGGGTTCGGCGAGTTGCAGCGTGGCTTCGAACGTGCGTTTCGCCTCGGGCAACTCGCCATGGATCAGCGCGGCGAGACCGTACATCGCGTCGCGCAGCAAGACCGAGTAATGCCGCGCGGGCCCCGTCGTTTCCACGCGGTTCTTCATGCGCTCCCGGATGAGAGCGATCTGATCGAATCTGCCGCGATACAGAAGCCCGAAGAATTGCGCCGACTGCGCATAACGCGAGATCCACGGCGCCACCTCTACGCCCGACGCCCCGACCGTGCTTCCGAGTTCCAGCGCGCGTTCGCTGTCGTCCGAAATACCGGCAGTCAGTGCGCCGACCGCGTTGATTTCTTCCAGCACGACTGCGTCGATCACGCGGCCTTCTTCGCGGCGCATGCGATCGAATTCGTCGATGACTGCGCCAATCTCCTTCGACGCCCGCGTCGTCTGCAGCGAAAACGCGAGCCCCCATACTTTGGCGAGACGCAAACTCAAGCGTCCCAGCACCACATCGGGCGGCAATCTGTTGATCCAGCCCAGCAACGTGTACGGATCACCGCGCTCGATCATATCGCTCGCACAGTTCTCGACCCATTGAGCCGCGAGATCGAGATCGCCGGCGGCAAGAGCATGCCGGACCGCTTCGGGCCACAAGCGCTCGCGTGCAAACCATTGGCATGCGCGAAGATGCAGCACGGGCACCTCCTGCGGCATCTGGCGCATGAGACGCTGCCGCAGCGCATCGGACAGCAGTGCGTGATAGCGATACCAGTCCCGCTTTTCGTCGAGTGGTCGAATGAATACGTTGTGCCGTTCGAGCCAGTCGAGCTTCTCTCCGCTTTCGCCGGCCTCGTCCATGATCGCATCGCACACGCCAGGCCCGAGCCGTTCGAGAATCGACGTGCAGAGCAGAAACTTCAGCATCGGCGGCGGCAAATGCGCGAGCACCGTATCGTTCAGATAGCGGTCGATTCCCGAACTCGGCCCCGCGAGATTGCGCGCAAGCTTGGTCGCATCGCCCACCTGACTCAAGGCGAGCGAAGCAAGCTGCAAACCCGCGACCCATCCTTCGGTCGCCTCGTTCAGCAGTTCTACGCTGTCCCGATCGAGCGGCACGGTACCCGCGCGATGGAAGAACGCTTGTGCATCGTCGATGGAAAAGCGCAGATCGTCGGCATTGACGCGCATCAGTTTGTCCGGCGAGCGAAGCTGTGCGAGCATCAACCCGGGTTCGCCCCGCGCGCCGAGCAGGACGTGCATGTTATCGGGCGCATAGCGCAGCAGGCGCGAGACCACGTCGAGAACCGGTTTTGCGGTGAGGCGATCGACGTCGTCGAGCACGAGAAAAACGTTCCGGCCGCACGCGGCGATTCCATTCAACAGCACGGAAAGAACGGTTCTGATAGGGGTCAGCGCGTCGTTGTTCAGGAGTTGCTGCGCTTGCGACGCGATGTCTTCCGACGCACGCGAAAACGCCGCGACAAGATACGCGCCGAACTGCTGCGGGTCGTCGTCCTCTCCGTCGACGCTAAGCCACGCAACCGGATGCTTGCTGCCCGACAGCGCCTCGCTCCAGCCCGCCAGCAGCGTCGTCTTGCCGAAACCGGCAGGCGCGGTCACGACAACGATGCTGTTCGGCCGGCGCGTATCGATCCGGCCGAGCAAGGCGAGCCGTTGCACGCAGCCGGGCGGCAGGCGTGGCGCCATCATCTTGGTCTGGATCAGCGACACGCTCCACTCGCGACCGGTACTGCCCGAAGATGCTTCCATGATCGTTCCTCTCCCTGAATTGCCGCTTGCAGGAGGTTGCCATTATCTCAACGAGATATTTTGATGTATATGTTGAACCTATCCGATGTTCAACGCGGATTGCCATGACTCTGTTCGCTACGAACAGGCACGTTTGCTCAGGTTCGCCAACTATTCGAATGGCCGCTGACATTGGTCGTGCGGTACTGCACGTGCAATATCCATGCACGGAATGACGACGCTTCCGCACACACGCCAATGACGTCGGAACCTGAACGAAACGGGGAAATTGGAGCGAGGGAATCACGTATGAGCAACCGATTTCTCGACAGCCCGGATCGCGACTAAAGACCTTCTGCTACTCGCCACTTTTCATCGAGCACCGGCATTCGTGGCTCATAGGTATTGCACCGGATTGAATTGCCTCTCATCGAGCGTATTTCGAATACAGCGGCGTATTGCTTTGGCATGCACATGAACTCAAAGTCTGGGATAAGAGCCGCGAATGCGGACGGTTGCCCTTGGGAAGCAACGTCCGCCTTCGCAAATACTGAAACAGGAGAAAGTCGGGAGTCCCGCAGAGAATCATCGGCCGGCAGCCGCGCGTCCAGAGTTCGCGCAAACGTCACCATCACGTTCGGCAAACATCGCGGATCGCGCGGCTACCTGTGCTTCGCTCATGCGTTCGCCGCACACGCCGTTGCTTCCGGTGCCGGGGCAGGCGCGTCGGCTGCCTCAACCGTGTCGGTCACCGCCACCTCGTCGAGCCGGTATCCGTGCGTATAGACGGTACTCAAACGCACACCGTTGCGGGGATGCAGGGCCAGCTTGCGGCGCAGCCGGTAGATATGGGTATCGACCGTTCGGGACGTGGCCTCCAGTTCACGTCCCCATGCGAGTTTCACCAGCAGGTCTCTCGATACCGCTCGTCCGGCATTGGCGAAGATAAATGACGCAACGTCGAATTCCTTCGCGGTCAGTTCTATCGCATTGCCATGCAGCGTGACGCTGCGGCGGGCCGGATCGAAAACATAGGGCCCGACCGAGATCACACTTTCAGTCTTTTCATTGGGGTCCGTGCGGCGCAGCAATGCACCGACTCGTGCAACAAGTTCGATCGCGCGGAACGGCTTGACGATGTACTCGTCGGCTCCGGCATCGAGCGCACGCAAGATGTCGACTTCAAGAACCCTGCTTGTGAGGAACAGGACCGCCGGCTCCCGCCCCAGATTGTCGCGTATCCAGTGCAGTACCTCGAACCCGGCTACACCGGCCAATTGCCAGTCGAGCACCACGAGATCGACTTCATGGGTCATGAGATAACGTATGGCACTCTCGCCTGAGTTGGCTTTGCTTATTGTGTGCCTCGACTGCTGCATGGTCTTTTCGACAGCCACGGCTTGCGCAGGATCGTCTTCCACCAACAGGATATTCATATATCACCTCGCTCTTTCGGGCCAACCGGACAGCAAATCCGGCACCACGGAAAACGGAACGAATGGACGACACGAACCGGACCGCAATGCCGCGAATTGCGAGGTCAGACTGGCGCGAAACTCTCATCCTGAACGATTGTGTGGCGCATGGAAGGATTGATGCCCCCAACAGGCGCCGTCGTTCGCCTCGTTTTGTGAACTGCGGGAAATCAAGATAGACTGTGCCAGGCGGCAACATAGCCCCCCATTCGGGGGGGCGAGAGGTGTATTCGATGGGGTGGCTGCAATCATATGCAAACGGCATAGCGCGTGTGCACGATGATCGAGCCTGTCCCCATCGATTCATCCATGAATGATAGGGAGCATCGCAACGCAATACGTCAACAAACGTGAACGGAAGGGATCGCGGTAAAGACGGTGAAGTATTCGCGACAGCCGAGTCAGCAATGACCGGCTACGGAAATACCAGGATGAGAATCAGATGAAGGAAGCCCCACACGAACAGCAATGACAGCGGAATCGCGCCGAGTGCCAGCAACATGAGCCAGCGCTTGCGATAAGGTGGTTGGTTGTCCACATCATCGGACCGGCGCGTAAGTGCCTTTGCATCGAGCAGCCCGCGCTGGATGGTCACTTCTCGTCGCATGGATGAACGTCCCCGTGAAAACATCTGGATTGATTGGCGCCTGGCACGCACTCCGTGCCAGGCGGCGAACGCAGGCACTCTATCCGCGAGATGCGAAATAGTCTGTCAAGCTTTGTCAATCCATGAAGCGGGGATCAGAAAACCACGATTCGCGACAGGCATCATTCGCTGCGTCTGCCTGGAGGCGCGAGGCGCGATAACACCGCAGCGTGCAAAGAAGCACGTTCGGCGAGAACGCCGATAAGTACCACCCCGGTTCAACAGAACATCACTGCCCGTTGGCGTGCGCCCTGAGAAACGCCACATAGCCGTTCTGGGTCTTCAGGATCTTATCGGCGCATTCGTCATAGTCAGAGCCTTTCTCGCTATCCTGACCATACATGTCCCGGCACTGAGCGAAGAGCGAGAGCGTCGCGCCGCCGCTGCTCTTTGCGGCGCGAGTCGCCGAGAAGGCGACCTTGCCCGAATCGTCCGGCACGTCGGTATCGATTGCGATTGCATCGGCACGCGTGATGTGGGTATCGGAATGCTGCTCGATATAGCGCTTCGTCAGCGCCCATGCAACATCGCAATTGTCCGGCGAGCAATCGACAACCGCGTTGCGTTGCGCCGCGGCGAGGTTCGGTTCGCTATGAAGGATGTCCTGCTGGGCGCGCTTGACCTGCTTTTCTTCCGACGAGCAGGCAGCGAGGGCAAACGCAACGAGTGCAAGGGCGGCGATCTTTTTCACGATTCAATTTCCTGGCCATATTCGTGCGCGATTATAGCCGTGCGGAGAAGAGGCTCGCAGATTCGGCGGCATACCGTCCCTTTAACGACGACTACGTACGCGCCACCAGCAACTCCTCCGCATTCTCGGGCGGCCGCAGCCCATCCGTCCTGCCCGCGAAATAACGCTGCGTCAGATCAACCGCCGACACATGCCGCGCCTCGCCAAATCCGGCTTCGAGCGCCATCGCCTGGATCTGTTGCGGTGTGAAGAAGCTGATGAAAGGCGTACCGCTTGCACGCGCCCCCTTCTCCGCCATGTCGAGTCCGGGGCGTACGTCGGGACTCGCCATCTCGAGCGGCAGCAGAAACGTCATCGCAAACGTCGACCCACGCGCGAGCGCCGCCACTTCGCGCAGCGTGGCCGCATTCGCCTCCTTCGTCAGATACATGCTGACGCCGGTCGACACGACGACAGCCGGCTTGCTCTCGTCGAACCCCGCGGCAACGAGCCGTTGCCGCCAGCTCTCGCCCGCTTCGAAATCGACGGAAACGAAACGCAGCCAGTCGGGCACGCCGAAACCCAGTTCGATCAGACGCTGCCGCTTCCACGCTTGCGGTCCGGGCGGATCGACCTCGAACACCGTAAGCCGCGACGCCACCTCTGGCCTGCGCTGGGCAAAGCTATCGAGACCGGCACCGAGAATCACATACTGACCGACGCCGAGCCCTATCTGCTCGATGACCAGATCTTCGATAAAACGCGCGCGCGCGACGATCGACGCGCGAAACGGCCGCGTGAATTGCGGGTCCATGTCCCCGCGATTACGCCAGCTTGTATCCGGTGCCAGCAGTTGCAGGCCGACCTCGTCTTCGAGCACGTGCGGCACCGCGTCGGCATGCACATGCAATGCGCGCCACAGCGCGACACGCGCGGCCGTGCTATCGGGCGCGACTTCCTGTTGATCGTTCATGACTCTCCTGATCCTTGCTTGAGAAATCGGCAATCGCATCCCTCGCTTGCCGGTGAAGCCAATGGAATTGCTCTTTCGTGGAGCATCGCATAACCACGCTTCGCAAGCATTCCCTCACAAACTACCTCAAACTGCCTCAATGAAAGAACGGCAACGCGAGAAACAGCTTGATGACGATGGCATTGACGATGTCCATGAAAAACGCGCCCGTCATCGGGACGACGAGGAACGCGATATGAGAATGGCCGAACCGGTTCGTGATGGCCTGCATGTTCGCGATGGCGGTCGGCGTCGCGCCGAGCCCGAGTCCGCAATGCGCCGCGCTCAGCACGACCGCGTCATAGCTGCGGCCCATCAGCGGGAACGTCACGAATACCGCATAGAGAGCCATAAGCAGCGTCTGTGCCGCGAGAATCGTGATGACCGGCACCGCGAGCGCGGCCAGCTCCCACAGGTCGAGCCGCATCAGCGCCATCGCGAGAAAGAGCGCAAGGCTCACATTGCCGACGAGCGCGACCGCATGCTGGTCGAGCCGCACGCGCACGAGCGAAAGCACGTTGTTGAGGATCACGCCGACAAACAGCACGCACACAAAGGTCGGCAATTCGAATACGGTTCCCGCGAGCCAGTCGCCCAACGCTTCGCCGCCCGCGAGGCAGAGGGAAATCAGCGTGAGAGTCGTGATGAGCGCCGCAGGCGTGGTCGGCTGCTCGGCTTTCGGCGCTTCGAAAACCAGCGTGTCGTCCTCGTGATTCTCGATGTGCCGCATGTCGGCGCCACCGATCTTGCGCATCAGCAGACGCGCGATCGGACCACCGAGCACACCGCCCATCACGAGCCCGAACGTCGCACAGCCGATGGCGATTTCGGTCGCCGACTGTAGCCCATGATGTTCGCTGAAGACCTGACTCCACGCCGCGCCCGTACCGTGGCCGCCCGACATCGTGACCGAGCCGCCGAGAATGCCGTACAGCGGATCGACGCCGAGCGCGAACGCCAGCAGAATCCCGATGACGTTCTGCAGGATCAACAGCCCGCTCACGAGCGCGAGAAAGCGGATCAGTACCGGACCGCCCGCCTTGAGGTTCGAGATGTGCGCATTGAGGCCGATCGTCGAAAAGAACGCGAGCATGAGCGGCGCCTGCAACGTGGAGTCGAACCGGACCTCGACGTGCGTCGCGACGCGGATCAACAGCACGCATACGGCAACGACGAGCCCGCCCGCCACCGGCGCCGGAATCGAATAGGTACGCAGCACGCAGATCCACTGAATGAGCTTTTCTCCGAGCAGCAGCACGAGCGACGTCGCGACCAGCGTTGCGTATACGCCGATAGTCATGAGTAGCCTCCCGGCCGGAGCGCGATCAACTGCCATCTTAGTCAATCCGTCCGCGCAAAGTATGATTTTCCTTGGCCCGATGCCATCCGCACATGACATCGCGTCACTGCCGGGCGTCGAAGTCTGCTACGCTGCGCCCTTCACCACCCTTGCTCTCAATCGATGGAAACCCCTTTCAACGATCGCGGCGTGTCCGTGACGCGCAATGCGCTCTCGTCAGCCGGCCAGGTCTTTCCGCTGCGCGACATCGTCGGCGTGCAGGTCGTCACCGTACGCAAGAACAGGGTCGTGCCGCTCGCGATCTCGATCGTCGGCGTGATCGGCGCGATTGCCGGCGCCATCCTGCACTCGGCGGCGGGCCTCGTGTGCGGGATCATGCTCGCGGTGGTCGGCTGGCTCACCTGGGCGACCCAGGACGTCACGCATCGGCTCATCGTGCAAACGGCCAATGGCGAGCGCGAGGCACTGATGAGCACCGACCGCGAATTCGTCGAGCGCGTGAATGTGGCCGTGCAACAGGCAAAATCGACGGCCGCGAGCGCGGCACAGGCGTAAAGCCGGGTCTGCCTGCGTTGACATGAGCGTAACGTCAGTGGTCAATGCGCGACCGGCAGTAAGAAAAGCCGTGCGCGGCTCCCCGAGCCGGCACGGCTTTTCATTCGCTTGGCGAACCCGAGATTGAACGTGCCGATTGAACACGCTCATCGAACACGTTTAGCGAATCCTCACCCCGAACCCGGCGGCTACGGCACCACGCCGCCGCTCACTCGATATCGAGCGGATTCACGCGCCAGATATTGCGTGCGTATTCGCCAATCGTGCGGTCCGACGAGAACTGCCCCATTCCCGCGATGTTCTCGATCGCGCTTTCGGTCCATGCGCGCCGGTCGAGAAAACGCGCATCCACTTCGTCCTGCGCCTTCGCGAACGCGGCGAAATCGGCCAGCACCATGTAGTGATCACCCCAATCGACGAGCGTGTGGAAAATCTCGGAGAAGCGCAACGGATCGTCCGGCGAGAAGAAGCCCGAACGAATCTGATCGAGCGCGATGCGCAGTTCTTCGTTCTCCTCGTAAATCTGCCGGGGGCGGTAGCCGCTTGCGCGCAGATGGTCCACCTCGTCCGCGGTATGGCCGAAGATGAAGATGTTCTCGCGGCCCACCGCGTCGCAGATCTCGATGTTCGCGCCGTCCATCGTGCCGATCGTCAGCGCGCCGTTGAGCGCGAGCTTCATGTTGCCGGTGCCCGACGCCTCGGTGCCGGCCGTCGAAATCTGCTCCGACAGATCGGCCGCCGGAATAATCAGCTCGGCCACGCTCACGCCGTAGTTCGGCACGAACACGACCTTCAGCCGATCGCCGATCAGCGGATCGTGATTGACCTTCTGGCTCACGTCGCCGATCAGCTTGATGATCGTCTTCGCCATCCGGTAGGCGGAAGCGGCCTTACCCGCGAACAGCACGACGCGCGGCACCCAGTCGCGCTCGGGATTCTCGCGAATCCGGTTGTAGCGCACGATCACGTGCAGCACGTTCAGCAACTGCCGTTTGTATTCGTGAATGCGCTTGACCTGCAGATCGAACAGCGCATCGGGATCGAACGCCAGCTTCGTGTGATGCGCGAGCCGCTGCACGAGCCGCAATTTGTTCTGGCGCTTCGCCTCGCGGAAAGCCTCGATGAAATCCTCGTCCTTGCGCAGATTGCGCAGCTGTTCGAGTTCGAACAGATTGCTGCGCCAGTGCGTGCCGATGCGCGCGTCGATCAGCGAGGCCATCGACGGGCTCGCCTGCGCGAGCCAGCGGCGCGGCGTGATGCCGTTGGTCACGTTCGTGAAGCGGTCCGGATAGACGCGCGCGAAATCGGCAAAGATATTGCGCGTCATCAGTTGCGAATGCAGCTTCGAGACGCCGTTCACCTTGTGACTCGCGACGATCGCCAGATATGCCATGCGCACGCGCCGCTGCCCGTATTCGTCGACGAGCGAAATGCGGCGGATCATGTCGCCATCGTGGCCCGACTGCTCGCTGACGTGCTTCAAGAACTGCGCGTTGATCTCGAAGATGATTTCGAGGTGCCGCGGCAATAGCCGCGCCAACATTTCGACATCCCAGGTTTCGAGCGCCTCGGGCATCAGCGTGTGATTCGTGTACGAGAAGATTCGCGTGACGTGTTGCCACGCCTTGTCCCACGGCAGATGATGCACGTCGACGAGCAGACGCATCAGCTCGGGAATCGCCAGCACCGGGTGCGTGTCGTTCAGATGCACCGCGACTTTCTCGGAGAAGCGCCCGAACGTGCTGTGGGTGCGCTGATAGCGGCGGATCAGGTCCTGCATCGTCGCCGAGACGAAAAAGTACTCCTGGCGCAGCCGCAATTCGCGGCCAGCCTGCGTCGAGTCGTCCGGATAGAGCAGCCGCGAAACGTTCTCCGACATGTTCTTCGTGTCGACCGCGTTGCGATAGTCGCCGCGATTGAACGCATCGAGGTCCAGTTCCTCGGTCGCGCGCGCGGACCACAGTCGCAGCGTGTTGGTCGCGTCGGTCGCGTAGCCGGGAATCACGGTGTCGTAGGCGGTCGCGTTCACGTGCTCGGTGTCGATCCACTCGACCCGGTCGCCGTGCTGCACGGTACGGCCGCCGAAATGCACCATGTACTTGATCTCGGGACGCGGAAATTCCCACGGGTTGCCGGCGCGCAGCCAGTAATCGGGCGCCTCGACCTGCTCGCCGTTGACGATCTGCTGGCGGAACATGCCGTACTCGTAGCGAATGCCGTAGCCGAAGCCCGGAATGCCGAGCGTCGCCATCGAATCGAGAAAACACGCGGCCAGCCGGCCGAGACCGCCGTTGCCGAGCGCCGCATCGGGTTCGATCCCGGTCAGCATCTCCATGTCGACGCCGAGGCTCGCGAGCGCCTCCTTCATCGGGTCGTGAATGCCGAGCGCGAGCAGCGCGTTGGTAAAGGTTCTGCCGATCAGAAACTCCATCGACAGGTAGTAGACCCGCTTCACGTCCTGCTCGTATTGCAGGCGCGTGGTTTTCATCCAGCGCGCGACGAGCCGGTCGCGCACGGCGAGCGCGGCTGCATGCAACCAGTCATGGGGGTGCGCGGTGACGGCATCCTTGCCGACGCCGTACATCATGCGATTGGAAATTGAGCGCCGTAGCGCGTCGACGGTACTGTTGAGCTGGTCGAATTCCAGATCGACGGCTGTCATCGAAGCCTCCGGGAAAGTCGACATGGCATACGCGAACCGCACGGTCGACGGACGGGAGGCGCGTGCCTGTCAGGCGGATTAAGAAAACAGAGTAGGACATTTTACGGCTCGCGCACACCGGCTCGCGCGAGCGGGCTCTGTCGCACGTGCCGTGCCTGGCGCGCGCGGCGAAAGCCCCAAGTCTTCCCGAGCCATCCGCTTCGATTATTTTTTCGGTACGTGACCGGAGCGTGACGCCTCGATGCATCGGCGTAAATGCATGTCGGCGTGAATGGATGCGAACCGGCGGAATCGGCAGATCGGCTCGATGCATGGTCGAATCGGCGGGTTTGCATGCGAAACGGATGGATCGCGAGATACAACTGGACTAAGCCAACGCGAAGGTATCGTCAACGTGAAGATACCGCAGCAGATTGACCGTTAGTTGCGTTAAAAAATAAAGACGATGAATGACCCTCAGCCAATCGTCACCCCTCTTCCCCCCTTCTCCCTGCCCGCGTCCCTGCACGATTTCCACGTCTCTGCAACAATCGCGACATTGCGCCGCGCCAACCGCCTCGCCACAGCGGCGAACCGGACCGCGCGCGCCTCATTCCCACGCAACCCCGCCGCCCGTGCCGCGTCGTCCGACCGGCCGCCGCATCGGCATGCATAACCCGACGAGCCGCGCCTTGTCCGATAAGCTCAGCAACCCCATCAGCGCCGCCGCGCCCACCTTTCCGGCGGACGGCCCGATGTCCGCCGCCAACCGCCGCGCGATGGCCGCGATCATGCTCGCCGTCGCGCTCGCCACGATCGACACCGCCATCGCCAACACCGCCTTGCCCGCGATCGCCGCCGATCTGCACGCGGCGCCCGCGGCATCGGTATGGATCATCAACGCCTATCAGCTCGCGATGGTCGCGACGCTGCTGCCGCTCGCCGCGCTCGGCGACATCGTCGGACACCGGCGCATTTATATCAGCGGCATTGCGCTGTTCACGCTCAGTTCGCTCGGCTGCGCGATGGCGCCGACCCTGCCGCTGCTCGCCGCCGCGCGCATCGTGCAGGGCCTCGGCGCGAGCGCGATCATGAGCGTGAACACCGCGCTGATCCGCTATCTGTACCCGCCGCACCGGCTCGGGCGCGGCCTCGGCACCAATGCGCTGATCGTCGGCGTGTCGTTCGCGGTCGGGCCGACGGTGGCCTCGCTGATCCTCTCCGTGGCGACGTGGCCGTGGCTGTTCGCGGTCAACGTGCCGCTCGGCGTGCTCGCGCTGAGCTTTGCACTACCGGCGCTGCCGCATACCGCGCAGGGCCGACATCAGCTCGATCCGGTCGCGGCGCTGCTCAACGTCGTCACGTTCGCCGCGCTGATCTTCGCGCTCGGCGAGGCGGCGCAGCGCGCCTCGCTGCAGATCGTGCTCGGTGCGGCGGCGCTCGCCGTCGTGTTCGGGCTGCTGCTGATTCGCCGCGAAGCGGGTCATCCCGCGCCGATGCTGCCCGTCGATCTGTTCAGACGGCCGGTGTTCGCGCTGTCGGCGGTCACGGCGGTGTGCTCGTTCGCGGCGCAAGGGCTCGCGTTCGTGTCGCTGCCGTTCTATTTCGAAGACGTGCTGCTGCGCAGCCAGGTCGAAACCGGCTTTCTGATGACGCCATGGCCCGTGGTGGTCGCGCTCGCCGCGCCGCTCGCGGGCGGCCTGTCGGACCACTATCCGCCGGGGCTGCTCGGCGCGATCGGGCTTGCGGTGCTGTCGGCGGGAATGGCGTCGCTCGCGCTCCTGCCCGCGCATCCGCACATACTCGACATCGGCATTCGTATGGCGATTTGCGGCGCGGGCTTCGGCTTCTTCCAGTCTCCGAATCTGAAGGCGCTGATGGCAAGCGCGCCGCCGGAGCGCAGCGGCGGCGCGAGCAGCATCGTCGCGACGGCGCGGCTGCTCGGGCAGGCCACCGGTGCGGCATTGGTCGCGCTGTGTTTCGGAATTTCGGGACGGCAGCACGGGCCGACGCTCGCGCTCGCCACCGGCGCGTTCTTTGCCGGCGCGGCGAGTCTCGCAAGCGGCTTGCGGCTGCTTGCGCCGTCGCATCGCGCGGGCACGCCGGCGGCGGCGAAAGCGAAGTAAGGCCGTGGGCGGCGCGGGCTTGAAGCCGCGCGCCGATCAGCGCGCCGCGAAATACCCCTTCACCGCAGCGATAAACGTATCGATATCGGCGCGCGACACATCCCTGTGCGTGACGAAGCGCGACGCGTACAGCATCTGCGTGAGGATGCCGCGCGCCTTGAGCCACGCTTCGAGCGGCGCGCAATGCGCTTGCGGGAACTGCGCGAACACCATGTTCGTCGCGACCGACTGCAGCGTTGCCTGTTCGATCGCTTCCAGCCCTGCGGCCAGATGCGCGGCGTTGGCGTGGTCGTCGGCGAGACGCTCGACGTTGTGTTCGAGCGCGTACAGGCAGGCCGCCGCGAGCACGCCCGACTGGCGCATGCCGCCGCCGAGCACCTTGCGCCAGCGGTGCGCGAGATCGATCAGCGCGCGGCTGCCGACCAGCACCGAGCCGACCGGCGCACCGAGCCCCTTCGAAAAGCAGATCGACACGGAATCGAACGGCTCGCACAGCGCCGCGAGCGGCTTGCCCGACGCGACCGCCGCGTTGCATACGCGCGCGCCGTCGAGGTGCGTCGACAGACCGTGCCGGCGCGCGAGCTGCGTCGCCTCGGTCACGTAGCCGGCCGGCAGCACCTTGCCGCCGATCGTGTTCTCCAGCGCGAGCAGGCGCGTGCGCGCGAAGTGATCGTCGATCGGCTTGATCGCGGCGGCGATCCGCTCGAGCGGGATCGAGCCGTCGGCGGCATTGTCGAGCGGCTGCGGCTGGATGCTGCCGAGCACCGCCGCGCCGCCGCCTTCGTATTGGTAGGTGTGCGCCTGCTGGCCGACGAGGTATTCGTCGCCGCGGCCGCAGTGCGCCATCAACGCGGCGAGGTTGCTTTGCGTGCCGCTCGGGAAGAACAGGCCCGCTTCCTTGCCAGCGCGCTCGGCAAGCGTCGCCTGCAGACGCAGCACGGTGGGGTCGTCGCCCCAGACGTCGTCGCCGACTTCGGCCGCCGACATCGCCGCGAGCATCGGCGGAGTCGGGCGGGTGACGGTATCGCTGCGCAAATCGATCATGGTGTGTCCCTGTGCGTCCATTGAATGCGGCCTGCGGTGCCGCCCTACTTCGGCAACCACGCGAGCGGATCGACCGGCTGGCCGTTCTGGCGCACCTCGAACTGGATCGACGCGACGCCGCGGCTATCGACGCCGACCTGGCCGATCGTCTGCCCTTGCGCGACCGCGTCGCCTTCCTTGACGAACAGCTGGCTGTTCTGGCCGTACGCGGTAATCAACGAATCGTCGTGCTTGATGATGATGAGCGGGCCATACGCCTCGATGCCGGTGCCGGCGTAGACCACCCGGCCGGTCGCGGCGGCCTTGACCGGATCGCCGGGACGCCCGCCGATCACGATGCCGTTGGACTTGCCCGCCGAGAACGTCTTGAGAATCGGCCCGCGCAACGGCCATTGCAGCACGCCCTGCTGCGGCGCGGCCGACATGCCCGGCGCGGTGGGCAGCGCGCCCGGCGCCGCCGGCATCACGGCAACAGGCGGCGTCACCACGCTGCCGGACGCCATCGGCGGAGACACGCGCAGCACCTGCCCCGGCACGACCTGCGCATTGACCACGAGACCGTTCCACGCCGCGACATCCTGTAGCCTGTGGCCATAGGCCGAGGCGATGCCGGCGAGCGTGTCGCCCGGGTTGACGCGATAGAAGCCGGCGGGCACCGGGACCGTGGAGAGGCTCGTCGCATTGGGCGGCGTGCTGCTGTAGAACGGCGTGCTGTCCCACGGCATCGTCGTACAGCCTGCGACCATCGCGCCAAGCGCCGCCGCCGTCAGCAGACGAACCCCCGTCAGTTGCCATTGTCCTGTCATGTGATTTTCCTCGACTTGTTCTCAATCGGATTCAATCGACGCCCGAGCATGTGCCGTGCCGCCGCCGTTCGCGGTCCGCCATGTTCCGCCGTTGCCGGCGCGCCAATGCGCGCCACGGTGACGCGCCGCGGTAAAGCTCCCGCTGCGGAGGCTCTTTCCGCGTCGACGAGCAGTTGGAAAGCGCGAAAAAACCGCGGCTCGTGGACCTGAGCCTCTGGCGACAACGCTCGCGCGGCTGGCCCTATTATAGGTCTGATGGCCCGCGAGCCTTCTTCAGCAAGGCACGCCGGCCGATTCGTCCGATTGGCGAGACCGCCAGGGCGTCGCCTATACTCAGTCAAGCCGCGCGCAGCACGCCTCGCGACAATGCGACAACGTCTGGTTTCTGGGAGGAATCGAGGATGAACAAAGCCACCTTTCTGGCCGTGCAACTCAACGTCGACGATATCGCGGCGTCCCCTGGCCTCGTCGAATTGCTGAACACACATCTCGTCTTCGCCGCCGACGTGGCCGAAGCCGCCGATGCGCTCGTGCAGCTGGCAAGCATCGCGGGGCTGTCGAGCGGCATCGAGGCGAGCGTCGAGATTCCCGCGCTGGCAGTCGAGCGACTGCGCGAAGCGCTCGACAATCTGAGCGGCTACGACGAATCCTGGCTTCTGGCGCTGGAACCGAGCCGCGCGCTCTTCGACGAAATCGGCCGGCGGCATCGCACGCTGCATTGATACGGATCGCATGGCGAATGTGCCGTAAACGACAAAACGCCATCCGAACCAGCCGGATGGCGTTTTTTCTTGCCCACCGCCTTCGCACTGTTTCGCGAGACGGCGTCTGCTTCGTTACTTCTACTTCTACCTCTACCGCAAACTTCTGCTGCAACCTCTACTTCAAACTTCAGTGCAACCCGTAGCGGCGCCTGGCTGGCAAATTAGTTGCCGAAGTACACCGAGTTACGGTCGACCTGGAACGGGGTCACTGCGTGTCCGGCTTGCGAGGTGCCGGCAGCCGGGGCGCCGTAGCCGCTCGTGTTCGCGGTGCTGGCCACGACGGCCGTACCGTTTTGCGCCGCGACGCGCGCTTGCGCAGCCTGGATGTTCTCCGGATAGTTCGCGTAGTCGCCGACCGGGCTGTAGCCGGCCTTTTCGAGTTGCACCAGTTCAGCGCGAACCTGAGCGCGGGTCACCGGCTGGCTGGCTTGAGCAAACGAAGCAACCGGAGCAACGAGGGCGGCGGCGATAGCAACTGCGGAAATCAGGGTCTTCATGATTAACCTCCAAATGACTTGTTTGTGATGCGCTTCGGGGGTTTTCTGTTTCTCCCTCAGCGCTTGGAAGCAAGTTTAGGAGGGTCGCGATCTAGGGTAAACCCTTAAAACGAGGAAACTCCATTTCGACTTTTGCAACAATCCGCACAAATTGCCGGCCGAGAACCTAATGTGCCGATAGTTTTTAGTAATAATTTTGTCAGCCACCCACGCATTCAAACAAAAAAGCCCGGCGGTGCTTTCGGTAAGGCGCACGCCGGGCCATCATTCAAACGCCCGGGGAAACGCTCAGGCCCACTGTGCGTGGAAGCTGCCTGGCTTGTCGACGCGCTCGAACGTATGCGCGCCGAAGAAATCGCGCTGCGCCTGCACGAGGTTCGCGGGCAGACGCTCGGAGCGGTAGGCGTCGAAATACGCGATTGCCGAGGCGAACGCCGGCACCGGCACGCCCGCGTTGACCGCGGCCACCACGACTTCGCGCAGCGCCGCCTGGTAGTGCTTCGCGATGTCGCGGAAGTACGGGTCGAGCAGCAGGTTTGCGAGCGCCTTGTCGTTCGCATAGGCGTCGGTGATTTTCTGCAGGAAGCGCGCGCGGATGATGCAGCCGGCGCGGAAAATCTTCGCGATTTCGCCGTAGTCGAGGTCCCACTTGTACTCTTCCGAGGCCGCGCGCAATTGCGCGAAGCCCTGCGCGTACGAAATCACCTTGCTGAAATAGAGCGCGCGGCGCACCGATTCGACGAACGTCTCCTTCGCGGCGTCGAGCGGCTTCGCGGCCGGCCCTTCGAGCACCTTGCTCGCGGCCACGCGCTGCGTCTTCAGCGACGACAGCACGCGTGCGAACACCGCCTCGGTGATGAGCGGCAGCGGCGCGCCGAGGTCGAGCGCATTCTGGCTGGTCCACTTGCCGGTGCCCTTCTGCGCGGCACGGTCGAGAATCACGTCGACGAGGTCCTTGCCGGTTTCGTCGTCCTTCTTGCCGAAGATCTTCGAGGTGATCTCGATCAGGTAGCTGTCGAGCTCGCCCTGGTTCCACTCGGTGTAGACCTTGCCGAGTTCCTCGTTCGACAGGCCGACCACCTGCTTCAACACCGCATAGCTCTCGGCGATCAGCTGCATGTCGCCGTATTCGATGCCGTTGTGCACCATCTTCACGAAGTGGCCCGCGCCATCGGGGCCCATGTAGGCGACGCACGGCTCGCCGTCCGGCGCCTTCGCGGCGATTTCGGTGAGGATCGGCGCAACCAGGTCGTAGGCGTCGCGCTGGCCGCCCGGCATGATCGACGGGCCTTTCAGCGCGCCTTCCTCGCCGCCCGACACGCCGGTACCGATGAAGTGCAGGCCCGCCTTCGCGAGTTCCTGGTTGCGGCGGATCGTGTCGGTGAAATGCGTATTGCCGCCGTCGATCAGGATGTCGCCCTGGTCGAGCAGCGGCTTGAGTTGCGCGATGGTCGCGTCGGTCGGCTCGCCGGCCTTGACCATCAGCAGAATGCGGCGCGGCTTTTCGAGCGAGTCGACGAACTCTTCCAGCGTGAAAGCCGGCACCAGTTTGCGGTCCGGATATTCGGCGATGAGTTCGTCGGTTTTCTCGCGGCTACGGTTGTAGACCGACACCGCGTGGCCGCGGCTTTCGATGTTGAGCGCCAGATTGCGGCCCATGACCGCCAGCCCCACCACGCCGATTGCCTGTTTGCCCATGTTGAATTCTCCAGAGTCCAAAAAATGTCGTGTCGTCGCGCAGCAGGAACACCGGGCGCGGCGTCGAGGGTGAAAGGATAAAAGAAATGCGCGCCGGCCGCTTGGCGGCAGGCACCGGGACGCGGGCCGCGGGCGGCGGGTTCAGGTCGCCGCGTCCGCCTTGCCACGCCCCGCCGGCTTCCTGAACACGAGGCTGAAGTTGTTCGCCGGCATCGCGATCGGTTCTTCGCACGCGAGGCCCAGCGCGGCGCCCAGGGCCACGACCGCTGCCATGTCGCGCACGCCCCATTCGAGGTTGCGGCTCTTCAGCCACTGATCGAACGCCTCGTTGCTCGGCGCCGTATGCGCGCCGCCGCGTTTGTACGGACCGTACAGATACAGCACGCCGCCCTCGGCGAGGCGGCGGCTCGCGCCCACGAATAGCGCCTGCGTCGCGCTCCACGGCGCGATGTGAATCATGTTGATGCAAACCACCGCGTCGAGCGTCTCGACGCCCCAGTCCGGCCGATGGACGTCGAGCGCGAGCGGCGCGCGCAGGTTCGGCAGCCCGGCATGTGCGCTCCATGAGGCAATCGACGCGCGCGCTTCGGGGTCGGCATCGCTCGGCTGCCAGTCGAGTCCGGGCAGCGCGCCGGCGAAGAGAACCGCATGCTCGCCGGTGCCGCTCGCGATTTCGAGCACGCGGCCGGTGGCCGGCAGCGCCTCGCGCAGCACGGCGAGGATCGGTGCGCCGTTGCGTTCGGCGGATGGCGAGTGTTGCCGGGCGTCTGTCATGGTGAGGCGTGCGAGAGGTTCGTTCGGGTTAAGGCTTCGGGCTTCGGGCTTCGGGCTTCGGGCTTCGGGCTTCGGGCTTCGGGCTTCGGGCTTCGGGCTTCGGGCTTCGTATCAAGTATCAATACAGCGTCGCGCGCACGCGGGCCGGCAGGTCGCGGTCGTAAGCGGCGGCGTCGAACTGCTCGCCGTCGTTCGCGGCGATGATGCGCCGCAGGATCTCGCCCGCGCTCGGCAGTTGCGCGCGTTCGAGGTGCCGCGCCGGATCCCACAGGTTCGAGCGCGCCATCGCCTTCGAGCAATGGAAGTACACGGCGTCGACGTCGATCAGTAGCACGGTGCGCGGCCGTTTGCCGTCGACGGCGAAACTGTCCAGCCAAGCCGCGTCGGCCGAAATCCGCCCGCGGCCATTCACGCGCAGGCTCTCGCCGATGCCCGGAACGACGAACAGCAGCGCGAGCCGCGGGTCCGCGATGATATTGCGCAAACTGTCGAGCCGATTGTTGCCGGGCCGGTCGGGCAACGCGAGCGTGCGCTCGTCGACGATCCGCACGAAGCCCGGCGCGTCGCCGCGCGGCGAGCAGTCGAGGCCGTCGGGGCCGCTCGTCGCCAGCACGGCGAACGGCGCGGCCTCGATGAACGCGCGATAGTCTTCGTTGACGTGCGCGATTTCCTTGCGCAGCGCGCGCTCGCCCGGCTGGCCGTAGAGCGCTTCGAGTTGGTCGATCGTCGTCAGCATGGACATTCCTGAAAAGTGCGAGAGTGGTTCGGCGCACGGACCCGGATGCGTCACGCGCTCGCCAGCCGCGCGGCGAGCGCGCCCAGCGTGTCGCCGCACGGCGCGGCTACCTTCAGCGACAGCAGCGCATCGGCACGCGTGCGGCCCAGGTTGATCGCCGCGATCGGCTTGCCCTGGCGCTGCGCCCACACGCAGAAGCGATAGCCGGAGTAGACCATCAGCGACGAACCGGCGACGAGCACCGCGTCGGCCGCATCGAGCGCATGCGAGGCTGCTTCGACGCGCGTCTTCGGCACGTTCTCGCCGAAAAACACCACCGATGGTTTCAGCATGCCACCGCAGTTCGAACAGGCCGGCACGCGAAAGCCGCCGAGATCGTGCCACTCCAGGTGAGCATCGCCATCGGCGGCGGCTTCGGCGGTCACGTCGAGCAGCGCGGGGTTGTCCGCTTCGAGCGTTTGCTGGATCGAGGCGCGCGCGTGCTGCATGCCGCAGTCGAGACAGGTCACGCCGTCGATGCCCCCATGCAGCTCGATCACGTCGCGGCTGCCCGCGCGCTGATGCAAACCATCGACGTTCTGCGTCACGAGCGTCGGCACGTGCCCCGCGGCTTCGAGCCGCGCGAGCGCGACGTGCGCGGCATTCGGCTGCGCCCGCGCGACGAGCGGCCAGCCGACCATGCTGCGCGCCCAGTAGCGCTGACGCATCGCGAGCGTGCCGAGAAATTCCTGCAGCGTGATCGGCGGCGAACGTTTCCATGCGCCGTTGTCGTCGCGATAGCCGGGGATGCCGGAATCGGTGCTGATGCCCGCGCCGGTCAGCACGAAAAGGCGCGGATGGCGCTGCACGAAACGATGCAGATCGTCGAGCGTGTGCGAGTCGGTCTGCTGGTCGGGCGGCGTGAGCTGAAGTTCGGTCATGACGGGGACAGTGGAAGATCGTGCGTGCTTCAGCGGCGCGGGCGCGGTTTGCTGCGCGGGGTTGTCGAGCGTGAGGGCCCGGCTTGCCGTTCGGCTTGTGATTCGGCTTGCGGCACGCTTTGCGGATTCGGTCGCGGCTCGCGCTCCGGCTTTTTTGCGGCTTCTTTCGCGCTTCCTTTAGCGGCTCCTCACGCGCTTCTGTTCGCACTTCCTTTCGGGCAGCCAGCCGCGCGTCCTGCCTGTCCGCCTGGCGCTCGCGCCACACCGACAACGCGATCTCATAGCGTTCGAGCGCCTCGTCGTACAGATCGAACACACACTGCGTGCAGCCGCTATGGCAACAGTCTTCGAGATCGGGTTGCGCGGGCGGCTGCGGCGGCGGATCGTCGTCGCGTGAGGTGGCTCGGGGCACGGCGCGTGGCTTTCGCGTGATGACGGAAAGCGCTCAGTATAAGTTGATCGCGCGCGCCGCGCTCCTGTGCGCGGCGCGGCTTCGTCCGGTTCCGCGCCGCCTGTCCGCGCTCATCTGCCACCTATCCGCCGCTGATACCCTCACCCTCGCCCGACGAACGGCATCTTGCTCGCCATGATCGTCATGAACTGCACGTTCGCCGAGAGCGGCAGGCTCGCCATATGCAGCACCGCATCGGCGACGTGCTGCACGTCCATCAGCGGCTCGATCGCGATTTCGCCGTTCGCCTGCGGCACGCCGCGCGCCATCCGCGCGGCCATGTCGGTACCCGCGTTGCCGATGTCGATCTGGCCGCACACGATGTCGTACTTGCGGCCGTCGAGCGAGACGGCTTTGGTCAGGCCGGTGATGGCGTGCTTCGTCGCGGTATAGCCGATGCTGTTCGGCCGTGGCGCATGCGCCGAGATCGAACCGTTGTTGATGATGCGGCCGCCGCGCGGGTTTTGCGTCTTCATCAGGCCGAATGCCGCGCGCGTGCAGAGGAACACGCCGGTCAGATTGGTATCGACGATCGAGCGCCATTCGCTGATCTCGAGTTCGTCGATATCGACCGGCGAACCGTTGCGGCCCGCGTTGTTGAACAGCACGTCGAGCCGGCCGAAGCGCGCACGCAGCATGTCGAACAGCTGCGCGACGCTGTCGGCATCGGTCACGTCGCACGGCACCGCGAGCGCCTCGCCGCGCAGCGACTGCGCTTCCTGCGCGACTGCGTCGAGCGCAGCCTGACGGCGCCCCGCCAGCACGACGTTGTAGCCGTGCTCAAGCAGTCTGAGCGCGCAGGCGCGGCCGATGCCGCTGCCCGCGCCCGTCACCAGCGCCACTTTTCCGTTTTCCGTGTCCGACATCGCGCATCTCCTGTTGTGCTGGGTTGGGTGGCGGCGCATGACTCGCCGGGGCCGGTTCGCCGGGCGAAGGCCGGTGTCCGCTGCGCCGCTTATCGCCCGGCACCATACAACAGCGGATCGGCGATCGCAAATGCGGCGGCTTGCCGTGGTGCGATTGCCGTCGCGCCGTGCCGGATCGAGGGTGAGGATAATAAGGATGGGCGCGATGAATCGCCCAGGGCGTGACGGCGAATTGCCGCTGCGCGCTCGCATCGGCACCGCCGCATCGCGAGCGGCGTCATCAGCCGCACCCTCGGCCGCATCACCCGCCGTATTACCCGAATCAGCACGCAAGCATGCGACTTTCAGCCCGCTTTCATCGGCCACGATTACCGCTTCACACGCATTCGGGCGCGGCCAACAATGGTATCGTTCGCGCTTGCGCGACGCGCACGATTCACAGCCTTACCGTGACGAAGGCGCACAGGAAGCATGTTTGATGAATGAATGCCCCAACCCGTCGCACGGCGCCGAGCCCGCGCCGCCGCGCCGCTGGCCGCGTACCGGCAATTCCGCGATGCTCAACGGCACGATCGCATGGCACGTCGTGGTGCTCGCCGGCTGGCTGCTCGCGCCGGCCGCGTGGCCGTGGTGGCTCGCCGCGATCTTCGTGAACCATGCGATGTTTACGATCACCGGACTCCTGCCGCGCACGGCGCTGCTCGGGCCGAACTGGACGCGCCTGCCCGCGAGCCCGCACAACCAGAACGCGATTGCCTTGACCATCGACGACGGTCCCGACCCCGTCGTCACGCCGCAGGTGCTCGATCTGCTCGACGCGTTCGGGGTCCGCGCGACGTTCTTCTGCATCGGCGCGCAAGTGGAGCGCCATCCGCGAATTGCACGCGACATCGTCGCGCGCGGCCATGCGCTCGAAAATCACTCGCAGGTTCACGTACATACGTTTTCGGTGACGCTGCCGGGCGCGCTCACGCGTGAAATCGCCGCCGCGCAGCGCACGCTCGAAAACGTGAGCGGCGCACGGCCGATGTTCTTCCGCGCGCCCGCCGGCCTGCGCAACATCTTTCTCGAACCGGTGCTGCGCAAGCTCGACCTGCGCCTCGCCGCATGGACGCGGCGCGGCTACGACACGCGCGAGCGCAATCCGCACGTCGTCGCGCGCCGCCTGCTCGACGGTCTCGCCGCGCGCGACATCCTGCTGCTGCACGACGGCAATGCCGCGCTCACGATCGAAGGCAAGCCGCTGATTCTCGCCGTGCTGCCGAGCGTGATCGAAGCGGCGCGCGAAAAGCATCTGCGTTTCGTGACGCTGCGCGAAGCGCGCGTCGGGGCGTGATGTCCCGATGCGTGATGCGATTGATGCGTCCGGTGCCATCAAGACGGCTAAAGCAACACCACCCAAGCGGCGCATGCGATAGGCGGCATAACGTGCCGCACCCGCCGCCCTTTCACGTCGAACGTTGAAGGCCCAACGCCGAAGCCCCGCCGCCGAACGCACCCTTCCCCCACACTACACGCGGAAATCCGCCGCCATATCCTCGTCGGTGCGTGCGTCAAGCTCGCCGCTGCGGCACGCCTTGAGAAACACGTCGTAGTCGCGCTCCACCTGGTCCGCGTAGCCGGTCGCATAACCGGTCAACGCTTCGGCAAACTGATCGCCGCGGCCGATATACGAGCTGATCTCGATCGCCTGGCCGCTCGCTTTCGCATGCGCGCGCGCCATGATCCAGCCGCACAGCCGCGCGTAGCCGTCGAGCAGATCGCTGTCGAACAGTTCGATATTCGCGGACAGCTTCATGTCGCGCAACTGGCGGAAATAGAAATGCCGGCCGAGCGGCCCCGTCGCCCAGCCGAGGAAGATATCGCTCGCGGCCTGCAGCATGCGCTGCCCGTACACGACGCGCTCGCCCTCGTGTTTGACGGCCGGCGCCTTGTAGAACTGCGCGATGACCGAAGGCCGCGCTTCCTTCAATTGCAGAAACAAGGGCTTGTCCCTGTGATCGACGAGCAGCACCGCGAGGCAGCGCGTACCGACACTGCCGACGCCCACCACCTTGAACACGATGTCCTGCATCGTGAAGTGATCGAGCAGTTCGCGGCGGTCGTGCGACATCGTCTTGCGGTAATCGGCCCAGACGTGCTCGACCATTTTGTCGACGTTGCCCTTGCGGTAGGTGTCGGCGTCTTCCGCCGTGAACAGCGTATTCGCGCCGAGCACGTGAAAAAGTGCGGGCGGCGCATCGTGGACCTTCCAGCGCTCGCCGTCGAACGAGGCCATTTTTTCGAGCAGGCTCTCGTTCGTGCGGCTCGCGGCTTTTTCCATGCCGCGCCGTATCGCGCGCCGGCGCTCGGGCGTCAATGCGGTTTCCGCCATCAGGTCGAAGGTGACGCGGTCGTACCAGAGTTCGAGCGCGCCGCACTGCGCATACTGGGCCATGCGATCGCGGTACGAACGGACCGCCGTCATCACGAGGCTTTCCGCCGTGCCGCGGCTCAGGCGCATCTGGCGCGCGGCCACCACGAAGCTCGCGGTCAGGCGTTTCAGGTCCCATTCGAAGGGACCGACCGAGACTTCGTCGAAGTCGTTCAGATCGAAGACCAGTTGCCGCTCGGGCGTCGCGAACCCGCCGAAGTTCATCAGATGGCCGTCGCCGCAGATCGGCATGCTGAGGCTCGTATCGGGCACCTTGCTCAGGTCGTGCGCCTGCAGAATCGCGCTGCCGCGAAAGAACGCGAAGGGCGACGCGGCCATGCGCCCGTAGCGCAGCGGCACGAGATTTTCGATCCGGCCGGCGCTGCTCTGCTTCAGAAGCGCGAGCGGATCGCGGTGCAACTCGCCGACCGCGCGATGGCTCGAGCGTTTCGAATGCTCGCGGGCGGCGCGCCCGCGCGCTTCCCGCTCGGCAATGGTGCTGGCTTTCATGCTGTTTCTCCGTTTGCGTCCTGATCTGGCGATGACGGGGACTGCATAGATCGCGGCGACTGCCCCTGCGATCATAGCGGGTCGGAACAGGTCATCGGTAAAAATGTTGCCCCGGCGATTCGCCCCGAGCGAACGAATGCGGCAACGCGCCCCGCCTCCTCATTCATTGCGAATATCGACCTGCGTTAATTGCGCAGATCGGCTTTGCTCTCCCCATCAATTTTTAATACCGTTGTACCTGCAACGGCACCGAATTTGCTGCGCACGGTTTGTTTCGACGCGATGCGTTGAATCTCGACGCATCGTCAGCCTGCATTGGCCTTTCAATGGAGTCAACGGAACGTCATGTCCACGCACACCGAATGCCCGGATTCGGGCGACCCCGCCCTTCCGGAACAACGCCCGGAACCCGCCCACCTCGCCCACCCCTCGCAACCTTCTCAACCCTCTCAACCCTCTCAACCCTCTCAACCCTCTCAACCCTCTCAACCCTCTCAACCCTCTCAACCCTCTCAACCCTCTCAACCCTCTCAACCCTCTCAACCCTCTCAACCCTCTCAACCGTCACGCCGCCGCTTTCTCCAGTCGGCCGCCGCCGCCGCGACGATCGGCGCAGCACCGCCTCTGCGCGCGCAAACTGAGGCACCAGCCCCAGCCACGGCCACGCCGCCAGCCAATCCGGCCGTGCCGCCGCGCCCGGTCGCGTTGAACGTCAACGGCCGCGCCTACTCGCTGCAACTCGAACCGCGCGTGACGCTGCTCGACGCGCTGCGCGAATACGCCGGCCTGATGGGCACGAAAAAAGGTTGCGACCGCGGCCAGTGCGGCGCCTGCACGGTGCTCGCCGACGGCCGCCGCATCAATTCGTGTCTGACGCTCGCGGTCATGCACGAAGGCGAAAACATCACGACCGTCGAAGGACTCGCGACCAACGGCGTGTTGAGTCCGCTGCAACGCGCGTTCATCGAGCACGACGCGTTCCAGTGCGGCTACTGCACGCCCGGGCAGTTGTGCTCCGCGACGGCCCTGCTCGGCGAGTTCCGCAACGGCGCGGCGAGCGCCGCGAGCGCCGACGTGCGCACGCGTCCCGCCGCGCTTTCCGACGCGGAGATCCGCGAGCGCATGAGCGGCAACCTCTGCCGCTGCGGCGCCTACGCGAACATCGTCGCCGCGGTGCGCGCCGCGCACGGCAACGCGTAACGGAGACCGGCATGGATGCGATCTCCTACGAACGCGCCGGCGACGTCGCGAGCGCGCTGCGCGCCGCGCAACAACCGGGCGCGGTATTTATCGGCGGCGGCACGAATCTGCTCGATCTGATGAAGGGCGGCGTCGCGCGGCCCGTGCGGCTCATCGACATCACGCATATCGACGGGCTCGATGCGATCACGGCGCTGCCCGGCGGCGGCATCCGCATCGGCGCGCTCGTGCGCAACAGCGATGCGGCCAATCACGCGCTCGTGCGCGAATCCTACCCGTTGCTATCGCAAGCGCTGCTCGCGGGCGCGTCGGCGCAGTTGCGCAATATGGCGACGGTCGGCGGCAATCTGCTGCAACGCACGCGCTGCGGCTATTTCTACGACACGGCCTTCACCCAGTGCAACAAGCGCCTGCCCGGCAGCGGCTGCGCGGCGCTCGGCGGACACAACCGCATGCACGCGATTCTCGGCGCGAGTCCGCAATGCATCGCGGTCAATCCGTCCGATATGAGCGTTGCGCTGGCCGCGCTCGATGCGACCGTGCGGGTGAGCGGCGCGAACGGCGAGCGCACGATCGCGTTCGCCGATTTTCATCGGCTGCCCGCCGAGCGGCCCGACGTCGATACGACCCTGCTGCCCGGCGAGCTGATCACCGCCGTCGATCTGCCGCCGCCGCTCTTCAGCGCGCACTCGCACTATCTGAAAGTGCGTGACCGCGCCAGTTACGCATTCGCGCTGGTCTCGGTGGCCGCCGCGTTGCAGATGGACGGCGCGCGCGTAGAGACCGCGCGCATCGCGCTCGGTGGTGTCGCGCCTAAACCGTGGCGCGCGAGCGCGGCCGAACGGATGCTGGCCGGCCAGCCGCTCACGCAGAGCACGCTCAGGAATGCCGCCGCAGCCGCGCTCGACGGCGCGCGGCCGCTGCGCGACAACGGCTTCAAGGTGCAGCTCGCGCAACGCGCGATCGTGCGCGCGATCAACGAGGCGGCCGGTTACGCGGGAGGTGTCGCATGAATCTGATCGGCCAGCCGCTCGATCGCGTCGACGGCCTGCTCAAGGTCACCGGCGATGCGCGTTATGCGGCCGAATTCCCCGAAGCGCGACTCGCGCATGCGGTGCTCGTGACCAGCACGATTGCGCGCGGCACGATCGCGTCGATCGATGCGAGCCATGCCGAGGCCGTGCCCGGCGTGCTGCTCGTGATGACCTGCCGGAACGCCCCGCGCCTGCCGAACGGCGGTCAGCCCGCGCTCGCGCCGCCGGCCGGGCGGCGTCTGTCGCTCCTGCAGGACAACGAAGTGCATTACAGCAACGAGCCGGTCGCGGTGGTGGTCGCCGATACGCTCGAACATGCGACCGATGCCGCGCGCCAGCTGCGCATCGTCTATCGGGCCGAGGCCGCGGCGCTCGACTTCGCGCAGGCGAAGCCGAACGCGCATGCGCCCATCAAGCCGCAAGGCCGTCAAACCGACACGCAGCGCGGCAGCTTCGAGGACGGCATGCGCGGCGGCGCGGTGCATATCGAGGCGACCTATACGACGCCGATCGAGCATCACAATCCGATGGAGCCGCACGCGACGATGGCGCGCTGGGACGGCCCGCAACTGACGCTCTATTCGACCCAGGGCGTGAGCAACGCGGCGCAGGCGGTCGCCAGGGTGTTCGGCATGCCGGCCGGCGACGTGCGCGTGATCTCGCCGTTCATCGGCGGTGGCTTCGGCGGCAAGGGCTCGTCGTGGTCGCACGTATCGCTGTGCGCGATGGCCGCGCGGCAAACCGGACGGCCGGTGCGGCTCGTGCTCGAACGTCCGCAGATGTTCGGCCCGGTCGGCGCGCGCCCGCGCACCGAGCAGCACTTCGTCATCGCGGCGCGGCGCGACGGCACGCTGACCGCGATGCGCCACGACAGCTTCTCGAACACCTCGACGATCGAGGACTGGACCGAGACCTGCTGCATGGTCACGCGCATGCTCTATGCGGTGCCCAATCAGGTAACGACGCACCGGCTCGTGCCGCTCAATCTCGGCACGCCGACCTTCATGCGCGCGCCCGGCGAAACCACGGGCTCGTTCGCGCTCGAATCGGCGATGGACGAACTCGCTGCCGCGCTCAAGATGGACCCGCTCGCGCTGCGCCTCAGGAACTACGCCGAGCGCGATCCGCAGGAGAACAAACCGTGGTCGGGCAAGTCGCTGCGCGAGTGCTATCAGATCGGCGCGGAGAAATTCGGCTGGTCGCGCCGCTCGCCCGCGCCGCGCTCGATGCGCGACGGCAACACGCTGATCGGCATGGGCATGGCGACCGCCACCTATCCGGCCAACCGCAGCGAGGCGGCGGCGCTCGCGCGCATTCTGCCAGACGGCACCGCGATGGTCGCCTCGGGCACCCAGGACCTCGGCACCGGCACCTATACCGTGATGACCCAGGTCGCCGCCGATGCGCTCGGCTTCGCGCCCGAAAACATCCACTTCGCGCTCGGCGATTCGACCCTGCCGCGCGCGCCGGGCTCGGGCGGCTCGCAATCGGCGGCAAGCGTGTCGCCGGCCGTGCGCGAGGCGGCAAGCGCGGCGCGCGGCCAGTTGATCGCGCTCGCGCTCGCCGATCAGGCGTCGCCCGTGCATGGCCTCGCGCCCGAGGACGTCACCGTCGCCGACGGCTGGGTCGTGAGCCGCTCGCAGCCGGACCGGCGCGATCCGGCCGCGGCGATCATCGCGCGCGCGGGCGGCAAGCCGATCGAGGCGACCTCGACGGTCAGGCCCGGCAACGAGAAGCAGCAGTACGCGTTCCACTCGTTCGGCGCGGTGTTCGTCGAGGTGCATGTCGACGCGGACCTCGGCACGATCCGCGTGCCGCGCGTAGTGGCCGTCTACGACGTGGGACGCGTGCTCAACGAGAAGACCGCGCGCAGCCAGATGATGGGCGGCATCGTGTGGGGCATCGGCGCGGCGCTGCAGGAAGAGTCGTCGCTCGATACGCGCTACGGGCGCTTCACGAACGCGAATCTGGCCGAGTATCACGTGCCCGTGAATGCCGATATCGACACGCTCGACATCGCCTTCATCGGCCGGCCCGACCCGTATATCAACTCGCTCGGCGTGCGCGGGATTGGCGAGATCGGCATTACGGGCGTGCCGGCCGCGATCGCGAATGCGGTGTATCACGCGACCGGCGTGCGGGTGCGGGATCTGCCGATTACGCTCGATAAGGTGATGCGGGTTTAGTGGTGTGTGTCGGAGTGTTGGCGGTGAGGTGTTGGCGGTGAGGTGTTGGCGGTGAGGTGTTGGTGGTGAGGTGTTGGTGGTGAGGTGTTGGTGGTGAGGTGTTGGTGGTGAGGTGTTGGTGGTGGGGTGTTGGTGGTGAGGTGCTGGCCGTGCGGTGCTGGCCGTGCGGTGCTGGCCGTGAGGTGCCGGCCATGAGGTGCTGGCCATGAGGTGCTGGCGGTGGGAGATTGGCAGCGCGCGATTGCGTTACGGTGTCGAAAAGCGGCGCGGCCAACGCCATATGCCGGCATTCGCGCTTGCCTGACGTGGCCTTGCATCGCACAATCGGTCTCGTTCCTTCTATTGGGATTCGCCGATGGCCTACGCCTCGCTCGCCACAGGTGTCTTGCTCGCCGCCGGGTTCGGCTCGCGTTTCGATCCGGACGGGCTGCGCAACAAACTGCTCGCACGCCTGCCCGACGGCACGCCCGTCGCTCATGAATCGGCGCATCGGCTGCTGCTCGTCGTGCCGCATGTGATCGCGGTGGTGCGGCCCGGCTCGGATGCGCTCGCCCGCGTGCTCAACGATGCCGGCTGCGACGTCGTGTTCGCGGCCGGCGCCGAACGCGGCATGGGCGCGAGCCTCGCGGCGGGCATCGCAGCGAGCGACGACGCCGAGGGCTGGATCGTCGCGCTCGCGGACATGCCGCGCATCTCGATTCCGACGATCGAAACGGTGGCCCGCACGCTCGACGACGGCGCCGCGCTCGTCGCGCCGTTTTACGACGGACAGCGCGGCCATCCGGTCGGCTTCGGCGTCGAGCATTGCGAGGCGCTGCTCGCGCTCGACGGCGACGCGGGCGCCAGATCGCTGCTGATGACCCAACGTTTGACGCGCGTGGATGTCGACGATCCGGGCATCCTGCGCGACGTCGATACGCCGGAGGATTTGCGCGGGATTTAGGGGCGGTTTTTGCGGTTTTGCCGTTCTGCGGGTTTGCGGGTTTGTCACCCGCCGGCGGCGAACCCGGCATGCGCTTGCCTCGTTCTCACGGCCATTCTCAGAGCCATTTCGCCGCAGTCATCCCGAGCCTCGACCGCGCGGCATCTCCCGGCAAAAGCATCGGACTCGCCCAACCCGTCGCCCCCGCTTGCCCCAATCCCCCTTTGCGCACATACTGTATATTTATACAGTATTTTGCCGTCGTGAAACGCATCCTGATCGAACCGACTTTTGCCGCCTGGCGCCGTGCGGCGCGCGAAGCGCTGCGCGAAGGCATCGAGCCTTTATCGGTCGAATGGATTGAAGCCGAGGGCGAGGGCAAGGGCGAAGCGGAAAAAACCGCAACGCCACGAACCCGACCGTTCCTGGATAAAACCACCCTCGGCGCCGAAACGCCGCTCCTCGCTCGCCCCACACCCGCCATCCCCCGCGAGCTGCTCATGCAGCTAAAAACCGCCGCGTGCCATCGCTCGGACGATCGCTGGACTCTGCTCTACCGCATCCTGTGGCGCTGGATGCAGGGCGAACGCGGCGTCATCGAACTGCACGACCCCGACGGCGCGCTGCTCGCGCAACGCGCCGAGGCGATCGAGCGGGCCACCGCCGAACTCGTGCTCGGCACGCTGTTCAGACGGCGCGATCCGTCGATGGGGCCACCGGAATTCGTCGGCTGGTACGAGCCGCATCACGACCTGCTCGAACGCGCCGCCACGGAGTTCGCCGCGGACATGGGCAACTCCACGTGGATGCTCGCGACCCCGCGAGGCGCGGCGTTCTGGAACGGCATGCTGTTGCGCATCGGCCGGCCGGCCGCAGAAGAATATATCGAGGCCGAACATGCTTTGCCGGCGAGCGCGATGACCGGCGAAGCCGTCACGAGCGAACCGGCCGAAGCACTATGGCTTGCCTGGTACGCGAACGTCGTCAACGCGCAACCTGCGCCGGTGCCGCTGCGCTACTGGCGCACGCCGCCCGCCGGTCCGCCGCTGCCCGCGCATCTCGCACGCGAGCGCACGCGTCTTGGCGCGCGGGGTGCCGCCGTTCACGTGGCGCAGCCACCGCCCATCGAGATTTCCGCGCTCACGCCGCCGTTGCGCGAGCCGAACGGCCCGCTCGCCACCTGCCGGCGCTGCGGACTGTGGCGCAATGCGAAGCAGGCTGTCGCCGGAATCGGTCCCACGCACGCGGCGATCATGGCGCTCGGCGAGCAGCCCGGCGAATACGAGAACCAGCACGGCGAACCGTTCGGCGGCGCGACCGGGAAGTTGCTCGATACGGTGCTTGCGCGCGCCGGTGTCGAGCGCGCGGCGTTGTATCTGACCTATGCGGTCAAGCATTACAAGTGGGAGATAGCGACCGAGGCGCGCGCTATTCCACGGCAGCCGGGCCCGCAGCGCGAGAGCGGGCAGCGCGTGCATCGCGCGCCGGAACGCAGCGAAGTCGAGGCTTGCGGATACTGGCTGGACGAGGAGCTGACGCGGGTCGCCCCGCGCGTCGTCGTCACACTCGGGCCGACCGCGCTGAAAGCGTTGACCGGCGCGCACGTCAATCTGCCCGAATACCTCGGGCTCACGATCGCGCATCGCGGACGCCTGATCGTGCCGACGTGGCATCCGTCGTACGCGCTCAGAACCGCCGACGCGCGGCTGCGCGAGGATATCGTCGCGAACCTCGTGGCGGCGTTCAGGCACGCGACGGTGTTGGCGGCTCAGACGGCTCAGGCAACTCAAGCAACTCAAGCAACTCAAGCAACTCAAGCAACTCAAGCAATTTAGCCTGCTTAGGCGCTACGCCGCGCGATCAGTCATACAAACAGCAACGGCAAACATCCGCGACAAACGGCTTCGCCCCACCACGTCACCACACAGCCACACCACCACCCGACAGCAAGTCCGAACCTCCCGACATCGTCGCTTCGTCATACGCGGCGATCCGCTCTTCGGGCACACCGCTTGCGCGTCAGGAAACCGAGCGCAATCCGCGACGATTCCGCCTAAGCTGAGTTGACGCCGCGTTTTTCGCGCGCATCCGCATCTGCCTCGCAATCACACGCTTCGCTACACCCTGGCCGCGCCTTGCATCGCGCCGTGCATGGCGTCCCGAATCGCACCTCGAATTGCGCCCCGAATCGCACCCCGAATTGCATCCCCCAAACACGCCTTGACCCGCCCCGCACGCCATGAGCGAAACCACCCCACGCCTGTTCATCGTCTCGCCCCATTTCGACGACGCCGTCTTCAGCTGCGGCGCGCTGCTCGCCGCGCATCCCGACGCCGCCGTCTGCACGGTGTTCGCCGCGTCGCCCGAGCACGACATGCGCACCGAGTGGGATAAAAAAGCGGGCTTCGCGAGCGCGCGCGAGGCGATCCGCGAACGCACGCGCGAAGACAATCGCGCGCTCGACGTGCTCGACGCGATTCCGCTGCGTATGCCGTTTCGCGACGGCCAGTACGCCGATTCGCCGTCGATCGGCCAGATGGCGGCCGCGCTCGAGGAAACGATCTATCGCACGACCGCCAACACGCTGCTGATGCCGCTCGGCCTGCAGCACGACGACCACGCGCGCGTGTTCGAAGCCTGCTGCGAAATCCTGCCGCGGCTCACGCATCTGCACTGGTTCGGCTACGAGGAAGCGATTCACCGGCTCACGCCGGGCGCGCTGCAGGCGCGGCTCGCCGATCTCGCGCGGCGCGGCATCGTCGCGACGCCGGCGCACCCGAGCGCGGACCATACGATCGACATGCAACGCCGCGCGCAGCTCAAGCGCGAAGCCGTCAACGCCTACGCGAGCCAGTTGCGCGCGTTCGGCGCCGGCCATTACGACGACGTATTCGCAACCGAGCGCTACTGGCAACTGAGCGTCGGCCGCCGCGCGAAAAAATAGGGAAAAGTAGCCGACAGGAAGCGTGGCCAGCGCCTACGCTTGAATACAAAACGACGGAGACGGGCAGCGCATTTCGGCAGCGGCCCGCATGCATGGACCGTGTTGGCCCGCACTGGCCCTTACTGGCCCGCGGCAACCCCTCTCCGCCCGATTTCGCGCATTCCAACCGCAAAGGTGACGCCATGAGCGACGACCTGCACACGAGCCCGATTCCCGACCCGAACGCCGATCCGAACCGCGACCCCGAGGCCGATCCGCTCGTGCCGCCCGCGCCCGGCCATCATGTCGAGGAACCGCAGCGGCCCGACGGACCGCCGGACAAAGACCCCGTATGAGCGATGCCGCTCACGGCGCCCCGGCATCGCACGCAGCGCGGGCCGCTCAGCGCATCAGGTCGGTAAAGCCTTGCAGCAGGCGGTCGATATCGGCCGCATGGATGTTGCCCATCGTCGAAATGCGGAACAGCTCCGCCGACAGACCACCCTGCCCCGCGTAGATGACGAAGCCCTGCGCCTTTAGCGCGTCGTGCAGTTGCGGATACGCGATGCCGTCCGGCAAGCGGTACGCGCGCAGCACCACCGACGACTGATCCGGCGGCAACACGCTACCGATGCCGCGCTCGGCGAGCCCCGCGCGCGCCTGCCCGGCGAGCCCCGCATAGCGCGCATGGCGCGCGCGCCAGCCGCCTTCGTCGGCGAGTTCGCGCAGCGCTTCGACGAGCGCGTAGTACGCGTGAACCGAGGGCGTGAACGGCGTATTGCGCTGATCCTGCAAGCGCGCGAGACGGCCGAGATCGAGGTAGTACGTGCGGCTCGCCGCCCGCGCGAGCGCCGCGCGCCGCACCAGCACGAACGACGCACCCGGCACGCCGTGCAGACATTTGTTCGCGGTGGCGGCGACCGCATCGAGACTCGCGTCGGCGAAATCGATCGCCTCGGCGCCGAAGCTGCTCACGCCGTCCACCAGCAGACGCAGGCCGCGCGCGCGGCACAGGGCGCCGAGCGCGGCGATGTCGTTCAGACGCCCCGTGGTCGTCTCGTGGTGGATCACCGCGACGTGCGTGAACGACTTGTCGGCGTCGAGCCGACCGGCGATCTTCGCGAGATCGGGCGCGTCCATCCAGTCGTGCTTCAGCGCTTCGTGCGCGATGCCGTATTGCGTCGCGATCTGCGCGATGCGCTCGCCGTACACGCCGTTTTCGACGACAAGCAGCTTGCCGCCCTGCGGCACGAGCGCGGCCGTCATGCTTTCGACGGCGGCCGTGCCGGAGCCCGTCATCAGCACGGCCTGCCATTCGTTCGGGTCGAGCCCGTACACGTCGACAAGACGCGTGCGCGCCTCTTCCTGCAAATCGAAAAACTCGCTTTCGCGATGGCACAGGTCCGTCTGCAACAGGCTGTTGCGGACACGCTCGGTGAGCGTCACCGGGCCGGGGTTAAGCAGCAGCATGGGGGTTCCTTCAATTGCGATGGGTTCAGGCGGCGCCGATGTGGCGCATCAGGCGCGTCTTCACATCGGGCGGCGTGATGGTCGGGCGCGGCAGGCCGTCGGGCGTGCCGCGGCGGATCGTCAGGCGTGCGAAGCGCGGGCCGTCGAGCGGCGGCGCGGCGAACAGCGCGTCGAGCACGGCCGGATCGTCGCTCTCGACCGCCGACGCATAACCGCACGCGGCCGCCACGCCCGCGAACGACACCTGCGCCGACACCGTCGCCTGGCCGCCGGTCGAATCGTGCGCGCCGTTGTCGAGCAGCACGTGCGTGAGGTTCGCCGGACCGTATGCGCCGAGCGTCGCGAACACGCCCATGCGCATCAGCGCGGCGCCGTCGCCGTCGAGCGCGACCACGCGCAGGTCCGGCCGCGCGAGCGCAAGACCGAGCGCGAACGGCGTCACGCAGCCCATCGAGCCGACCATGTAGAGCTGGTTCGCGCGATCGTCGATGGCATAGAGTTCGCGGCCGCAAAAGCCGGTCGAGGCAAGCACCACGGTCGAGTCGAGCGGCGTATGCGCGATGACCTTTTGCAGCGCATCGTGACGCGTCGCAAGTTCGTTGGCGGCGACGCCGCGGAACTCAGCGCGCGGCGCCACCGGCGTCTTGCGCGCGGGCGCGCCGCCGTCCTTCAGTTCGTACGGCGCGACGCTGCCCTTTTGCATCACGAGCGCATACGGGCGGCCGGTCGCGTCCATGTGCGCGACCGCGCGCTCGAGTGCCGGGCCAATCGCATCCGCCTCGGTCGGGAAGGTCTCCCATGGGATTTCCATCGTGTCGAGCATCGCCGGCGTGATCGGGCCCATCAGCGCGTGCTGCGGCTCGTCGGCGACGCCGGGCTGGCCGCGCCACGTGACGATCAGCAGTTGCGGCAAACGGAAGGTCCATGTCAACGAGGTCAGCGGGCTCACCGCGTTGCCGAGCCCCGAATTCTGCATCATCGTGATGCCGCGCCGGCCGTTGCGCGCGCCGAGCGTGACGCCCGCGATCAGCGCGACCGCGTCGCCCTCGTTGGCCGCCGATACGTAGTGCAGCGAGTCGTCCTGCAACACGTAGTTGATGAACGGCGTCAGATATGAGCACGGCACGCCCGCGTACCAGTCGAAACCGCGCTCGCGCGCCGCCTCGACGAACTGTGCGGCTTCGATCATCGCGCGTCTCCGTGTGCTTCCTGCTGTGCTTCATGCTTCGCTGCCGCGCCCGCCGCCGTCGCGAACGGCGCCTGCGCGTGGGCGAAATCGCCCGCGCGGCGAAAGTCGTCGAGATCGTTGACACCGCGCCAGTGACCATGCACGTATTGCACCTCGATCGATTCGCCGGCTTCGATCAGCGCATTGAGCAGCGCGGGCATGTCGAGCGAGGCGAAATCCGCCCGTGCCTGCAACTGCGCCATCACGGCCTGCAAGCGCTCGCGCCCCGCGCCGCGCACGTTCAGCAGACCGACCCAGCGGCCATGCGGTGCCTGTGCGGCGCTCGCCGCCGCCGACTCAGCCTGAGCCTGCCCGCTCGCGACATGCCGCAGCACGACCTTCGTGCCGAACAGGCCGCGGTCGTCGACCGCCGAGCACCACGCGAAATCGCGCACGCTCGCGTTTTCCGCGTCGGTCAGCGACGAATCGACGACCACGCTGAAGGCCGCCTCGCTCTCCACCAGATCGCGCAGGATATAGCTGCGGAACAGCAGATCGCCGTACGAGATCACGGTATCGCCGCTCAGCGTGTCGAGCGCGCACGCGAGCGACGCGAGTTCGCCAGTCTGCGCATGTTGTTCGTTGACGACGAGCTTGATGCCGGCCGTTTCGATCGCGTCGGCGCGATAGCCGCCGACCACCGTGATGTCGTTGACACCCTGCTTCTTGAACGCATCGACGAGCCAGCGCAGCAGCGGCTTGCCCGCGATCGGCAGCATGACTTTCGGACGATCCTCCGTGACGGCTTCGAGCCCCTTGCCGCGGCCCGCGGCAAGCACGACGGCGGAGCCGGCCGCGCGGCCGCTCGACAGATAGCGGTCTTCGGCTTCCGAATATTCGTCGGCATCCTGCAGGCGGAAGATTTCGTTGACGGCGGCGATGCTGTCCTCGACGTTGACGAGCGTTTCGCTCGCATGGATGTCCTTCGCGACCGCCTGCATCGCCGAGGTCGACGCGCGGATCAGATGGTTCGCCCAGATCACGGCGCTGATGCCCGCCTCGCGGAACACGTCGGTCGGCGTGCTGTAGTACTTGGTCGGCACGATCACGAGCGGCGCGCGGCCGGCCCATTCGCGCGCGAATTCGAGAATCTCGTCGGGGCGCGACAGCTTGCTGTGAATCAGGATCGCATCGGCGCCGGCCTGGCGGTAGGCTTCGGCGCGGCGCAGCGCTTCGTCCATGCCCCAGCCCGCGATCAGCGCCTCGACGCGTGCGACGATCGAGAAATGCTCGTCGTTCTGCGAGTCCTTGCCGGCCTTGATCTTGCCGCAGAATTCGTCGATCCCGGCAAGCGGCTGCGCCTCGCCGTTGATAAAGCTGTTGGTCTTCGGAAACTGCTTGTCTTCGATACACACACCGGCGATGCCGCGCTGTTCGAGCTTGCGCACGAGGCGGCGCACATTGTTGAAGTTGCCGTAGCCGGTGTCGCCGTCGAGCAGGATCGGCAGATCGCTCGCGTCGGCCATGAATTCGAGCGTGTCGACCACCTGAGTCCAGCTCGCCTCGTTGTTGTCGCGCACGCCGAATTGCGCGGAGATCGCGAGGCCCGAGCCCCAGATCGCCTTGAAGCCGGCTTCGCGAACGATGCGCGCGGACAGGCCGTTATGGGCCTCCATCATGAATTCGAGCTCGTTGCTGAGCAGCATCTGGCGCAGACGCGCACTGCGGGATTGGGAAACAAAAACGGGTTCGCGGGCGTTCATTTTCAATACTCCTGATGGCGGGCTTATTGGTGTTTTTCTATGCCCGGCTGGCGACGGGAAAAGCGCGACTATAACGGAATTCTTTATGGCGGGTTTTCTGGAATACACACGCATTTCCGGTGTTGCGATTAAGTGGAGAAATGTGCTATTTTTTGCGCCTGCGGTCGAATAAAGGAGTTCTGTGTTTGTTTGGTGTTTTGTGGAGTCTTGATGCGATGGCTTACTGTGTGTTTTTCCATGAGCCTTTCTGGGTATGGCTCAGATGGGTATCTGGCTTACACGGTGGTTTTCTGGCGCCTATATTTACTCATGCTTTGAATCGTTATTTTTCACGGAGAATTGCTATTTAATTAGTCCGGCCTGAATAATTCGTTTTGCGCGGCGTTAGCCCTCATGCCGTGAAGACGACAGTGGTCGAGCGGTTGAGCAAAGCGAACAGAACAAGGGCGCAAAGAAGCCGCAGCTTCCTGAGGATCATG